>CAZIYN010000005.1:0-28864 GCA_964543495.1 uncultured Dehalococcoidales bacterium
ACTTTCGGGTGATACCTTTGGCTCGCTGGTCTGGTACTTTCGGGTGATACCTTTGGCTCGCTGGTCTGGTACTTTCGGGCTACTACTATATGGTGATGCAGAGTGATGCAGAGTGATGCAGAGTGATGCAGGCGCATACAATGTATGGTGATGTGAGATAGGTCCATCATCTCATCCAGGATTATTCCGGAGCGATATTAGCGTGGTCATCTGCCGACTCTTTCTTTTACGTTCATTAAAGCCTGGAGAAGGAACTGTCCGATGTATTCAGTGTAAGCCGGCGGTATTGCCTGGCTAACTTAGAAACATTACCCCGGTCAAGCGGATAAGCACCCGCGTCTTTTCTGTCTCCATGTCCCGAAAAACTACCTTTACCGCCTCCCGGGTTGAAACAAGTACCTTGACCTGAAGCGTAACTATCTCCGATATTCCAGAACACCACCCCATCTTTTCTCAATACCCGTCTTATCTCTCTTAATATTTCGATAGTGTGCTGGACATACATCTCCGGATTGGGTTCAAGACCGAAAGCACAGCGACAAGCGCCGCAGAATTTACAATAAGACCCGAATGTATCAGCAGCTTTAGACAATTCAGCAATTTGGGTTCCCCTTAAAGTTGATTTTGTTCCCGGATGACCTTTCCGCACAACTATTTTTTCCCCCCACTCGTGCTGGCAATCTTTACCTCCACCCCATATCAGGTCCTGATTGCCTGAGTATTTACGAAGTCCCCAATAAGGCGGGGAAGTTACTACGCACTGGACGGAATCATCCGGTAGTTCTGTCATATTGCGGCAGTCAGCATTATATAGAGTACGATACCTGTCAATTTCAGTCATTCTCCCCCTCCAGGTACTCCTGCACGCGCTTATCGAACCACTCCTTCAACTTAGCCATCTCATCCGGGCTGCTTTCAGTAATATCGATATACTCCATATAGCCAGGAGCTGAACCGCGTTTCCTCTTCTTGAACGGAACACCCACCGCTTCTTCTGCAGGCAGCTTCCCGCCAAATTTCTGCAGGAATATCCGAATCCGGGCGGGCTTCTCCTCCTCGGTCTTCGCCAGCTGGTCGAGGTCCGGCATACTCCCGCAGACTGGGCATCTTACTCTCAGCTTTTCAGGCATCTCTCCCTCCTTGAGCGGTCAGATATTTACTTTGCAATGCTGTGCCTTACTTTTCTTTACTTGGCTTGCCTTTATTCCGGGTACACCCGAGGTATACCCTTATACTGTACCTCCACGCTCGGAGTGTACTTTTTCCACCACCAGTCAGATGGACCTCTATTCCCAGAATCCCAGGAACGGGTGTTTGGCAAAAATCTTTTTGTCAATATCCGGCTGGTACGGTGTTGCGTAGATAGATAACATCCCTCCACCCTTCCATCTCATAAACTGAAACACGGTCGGCTGCTCTACCATCTGCACGTAGATGAGTTCGGACGCCAGGGTATGTCTGATAGCGTGATAACCCTTCCCGGACGGTCGTTCAATCCCGGCACTAACAGCTATCTCCTTGAATATCTCGTACATCTTATTCTCGGAGAAGAGCGGGTAATCGTGGTTAAACACGTATGACGCTATATGCTCGGGTACGACGTGCTCCCTGTCCATGCCGCCCTTCAACGTGTGCACGAACACGGTTCTCTTCTTCGGGTGGGTATCTTCTTTCCGGATGAGCCGCATCTCGCTCGCTCGTAGCCCATACGTGGTAGACAGCGCCATCAGATTAAGGAAGACAGGGTTACCACTGCTCCGGGCTGCTGTTATCAGGGCGCTGACCTCTTCCTTGGTGTACTTAACCCGGTGCTCCAGGTCGAGCATCGCTATCTTAACACTCGGCAGCTTTATCGGCAGGAGAAGACCGTGAGCCCGGAAGAGGGCGCCGACAGGACCGCGCATCAGGTAGTTAATATGCGCCTGGCTGTGACCCCTCGCTTTCAGCTTCTTATGGTAATCGTAGACGGTATCCCGGTCTTTCCAGTCGCCGCCTATGGCTTCCACGTAATCCAGGTAATCCGATACGTGGCTGAAATACTGACGCCTGGTATGCTCGGAATAATACTCGGTCTCGCGGTCAAGTTCGTGTATAATCACCTGTCTATCTTTCTTGTTCATGTGCGTCTCCTTTAGTGACTTCCTCCAACCTCTAAGCCAAGATTCCCCAGTGGTTTCCTTATTTCAGGAAGCAACCCCCGCAGCACCACCCGTCTCGCTATCGAATACAATATCGAATACTCGGCCGCTCTTATCTCCGACCCCGTATGAAGCGGCGCGTACTTGGCTACCCGTATATCCCGGTCGAACGCATACAGAAGCCCCCATCCTTCCGGGGTATCCTCGGCAGCTACGATGTGAGGCAATACCAGGTAATATCGATAATTACCGAGCTGCTCGAGATACCAGCGGTGCGGTTTCTTCTGGTCGGACAGGAAATCGCTGCGGCTCACTTTGCACTCGATTACCACCGAGCGCCGGTGGTTGAAACCTATAGCGTCTGGAACCGCCGGTCCGAAGGTCTTGAATTCCGGGAGTACCACTCCGCAGGAGGGAATATGGTCATTAGTGTCCTTATTATAACGCTGCACGCCCAACCACTTCACAGCGCGTTTTACCAGGTCATCGTGGGTTATCATACTGCTGATTGTCTTCGTCATATAATCTACTCAAATCAACTGCATTTGCGCGGCGCTCGTAACCTGCCAGAACTTCAGGGGAAGGAAATACTGGTCGCCGTAGCCGCGGCTAAGAAACCCTTTCTTCAGGTCGAATATCTTGAAGCTGACCGTGTACCTGAGCTTGGACTCGGTATTGTCCACAACAATAGTATGGCAGTTGCCCACCAGGCTATCTCTATACGCCAGGGTGTCTATCGCCCAGGCCGGAGGCGTATGGAGCTGGTGGACATTCTGGACCCGCTTGGTGAACACACCGCTCTCCAGGGTACCGATTTTCTTACCATCTACACTCGTTATAATCATCTTTTTACACCGGAGTAAGTGGCGTTTTTATCCTATGGATATATTTCACTATTCAGGGCAATTAATTCTTCAAGCGAACCATGACTTATATACCGAATACAATGAGCTGTCTTATCAAATGGACATTCTTCACAACTGTCATTATCGTGTGGGTTCTTCGCACCACATTCCTGTTCGCAGGTTTCTGCTTTATTACATCGTACCTTCATCTTTCCCTCCTGCCGATAATCGGGGTTTTTATCTTATTCCTTTTTCTCAGATACGCCATCAATCACTGAACTGCATTTCTCACATTCAAGATAATATATTACCGCTATACTTGACTCCCAACGCCTCCAGCGTGGAAGCCTCCATCACTCACAGACTTCACACCAAAATTCTTTCGATTCTCTTTTTACCTGTTCATCGGATAACTTTAATACCATTTTACCCTCCGGCGTTTTTATCATTCGGGCTGGCTACATTATCACCACCCGTTTTTATCATTGGTAGCGGGGGAGGGAATCGAACCCTCGACCTCCAGCGAATGGGGCTGGTGAGCTTCCGCTGCTCTACCCCGCGACTCCGCTACACTTCGGTTTCCATCTCCAAGCGCTTGAACGCATATAGATTCTCTGTGTCAAGCTCTGCAATCTCTTTTACCTCTGCCGTCAGCCGCTCCAGCCACTCTTCTGCCTGTTCGACGGTCGTGAACGGAGGACTACCGACTATAAGAAAATCATCACCTTCCCCTGGTGAATAGCTACCGAATGCGGTTTTTATAACGGGGAATCCCAAGCTCTTTTTTCCAGTAAACCGGACGTTCAGCTGTACACCCCTGGTCCCTACGGATGAAACTTTCACCACTCTCTTCATTATGACAGATACCTCCGCAAATCCTCTTTCAGGTAATAAGGTTTACCCACAGAGTCCAGCAGTTCCTTAACCTCGTGGGCGAACTTCGGCCAGTCTATGGTCTTCCTGTGCGGGTGGTAGTTCATGGTGCCCACCTTGCAGTGGTCGACATAGTCGGAGGTCATCCGGATAAGCTCCATGGTATCCTCCGGCTTAATCACGGGCTCGAAGCTTACCCAGGTCTCCAGCCCCAGCTTATGTGCTTCTTTCAGGGCATCCATCCTGCTGGACGGGTCTGCCGCCACCGGTTCCCAGTACCGGCTCTCCATTTTTTCTCTCAGAGTCAGGGTGCAGGCGAAGGCGTCCCGCCCCGGGATGAGCAGGTCGAAATCCTGAGTAGCCCGCATACCGGCCTTTGTTAAAATCGTGGCTCTCAGACCGTGAGCGTGAAGGATTATCAATGCTATCCTTGCCAGCTTGAACTCGTCGTTTATCGGCTGGTAAGGGTCGGTAACGAAGCACATCAGTATCGGCCGGTCATCCTGCAGGTTCGACCTCACAGCAGCGTCAACCTGTATCTGCTCCAGGATACCTTTCCGCGGTCGCGGACTGTTCTCCCAGGAGTTCCGGTCCTGGTGGGTAACGGTGGCGCCGCAGCAGTAAACGCACCGGTGACCGCAGCCGGTATACAGGTTTACTGCCAACTCGGAATATTCCCTGGCTCTTCCCTTTGTCTCGTAAATTGCTTTCAACTTCTCCTCCTTACGTTAAATACGGCGTCTTCCGGGTTACCTGTTTGCCCCGTTTCTTCACCGCTTCAATGCCTTTCGGCTCTTTATTTTTTCGTTTCTTCCTCTTCATCAATCCCCTCCGGCAACCAGACGATGGTCTCGCCGGCTTCCTCGAGCTGCCGTCTGGCCTCCCTGGCTAACCTCTTCGCGTCCCCGGGTTTGGACATGACCATCTGCATGTACGTGTACTGGTGGCGCTCGTCGCCACGCATTGCTCTTTTTATTAACGGTATCAGCGCATCATCTGGAAAAGCCATACGAACCTCCCTTACAAGCCGTGTTCCGGTAACAGAATCGGGAAAAAGCCGCCCAGCTCAGGTGCAGCCACCTCGCTGGTGACCCGGCCATCCGGCAGCAACAAGTAGGAGAAAAAGGCTGACTTAACACCCAGGACGCCGGCGGAAAGTGCTTTGGCTTTAATATCATAATGAAGTAGCGTAGCGGCCTGGCGGCGGGCAGCCCCGATATCTCCGGTTTTCGTCGGCAGTACCGGCCAGACCACCTTGAAGGTATCCTCTCCCACCTCGAACACGAACATGTAGGCTTCCCTGCCGCCGGCGGACCCGAAGCCCTCGGCTTTCACTATACCGCCGAACTCCGTTATTACCTTCCGAGTCTTATCCATCAACACGTCTGGAGAAGATTTACCGGTTTTCCAGTAATGACCCAGCCTCTCGGCATAAGGTAAATTCATCAACCCTCCTCCCGCGTCACGTAATCAGCCAGCTCGTAGGTGAAGCTGAAAAATAGAAAGCTCCATACAACACCACCGAGGAACATCAAGACCAGCTTAATATCCTGCGGGAGGTTATGGTACCAGGGAACCAGGACCGGCTGCTGCCAGTTCAGGATGAACACCGCCGCCAATACAACTAACACCAGCAACCCGTACAATATCAGCTTCTTCACTGGTGAATCTCCTTCCATTTGGATACCAGCTCATCGATTTTATCCTTGAGCCAGCCGGGCTCGTAGTTGTCGTTTATCTTCGCCAGCTCCTGCAGCATCTTGCCGGTTTTCATCCCCATTCTCTGGGCACGCTGCAGCCAGCCTTTCGCAATATAATCCTGGACTATCGCCAGACGCTGCGAAATCGCCGTACAGCGGTCTTTTATACCCTGCTCGTACTTGTTGTTGATTTCCAGGGCTTTCTGCTCGTCCGGCTGATATGCGCGCCAGACAACCGCGTGTCCGGCTGACTCGAGTTCCGCCGCCAGCTCCATCACCTCATAGGTGTACGGCAGGAGATAAACGCTCTCGGTATACTGCTCGGCTCCCATGGCCGTCATCGCGTTAAGGAAATCCCGGCGCAGCTTCTTCTCCTTCGCCGGGATATCATAGGTAATGAGCACGAAATCCTGAATAAGCAGTTTAATTTCTATTTCAGTCATTTGCCTCTCCTATATAGTATTGCTGGCACTGGGGACAGAACGCGTAAAGCGTCTTATCCGGAGAGAAGAACACTACCATTGTCTGGTGGCAGTTCGGGCACTCAGCGTTCTCAACCTCTACTCGGCGCCAGGTGGGATTTACGAGTTTATCGTCCTTGTGAACCTTGAAAGTCAGAGTCTTCTTTTCCATTTGTAGTAATACTACTACAGGTACATCTGGTTGTCAAGTGCCGCTGTCTTATATATATGAAAAAAGAAAGCCCGGCTCCGTAAAGCCGAGTTCTACATCTACTTCAAGGAATAGTTATCCAGCCCTGAGCTTGGATATCACTCCCTTGAAAGTGTTAATCATCTTTTCCCGGTGGCGGTTGACGTCCCAGGTACAGGCCTTAACCTCAGCTGCTCCCTCACCGAAAAGCGTTTCCTTCTCCTCGCAAATACAGTTTCCGTCCGCGTAGAGCTCTGCGGCCATAAATAGGAGAGTCGCAATCTCATCGTCTTCGGTCGCCTTCTTCAGCGCCTCGAGCGTCTGGTCCAGGGATTTAAGTGAAGAGTTCTCAGAACGGACTGGTACTTCAGCTACGCCATCCACGCTAATCCCTCCTCAAATAAGTAGGTAAGGTGTAGTATATACAAGATTTATCCCCTGCCCCCAGGAGTATTTTTAAGACTTCCAACTACTTTACGGTACGTTTTTATTAGCCTATCTGCATAATATATACGGTCAAAATCACAACTTCCTGCTTCAAGTACCCTCTGTGTTGCACAATGGGCTTTACCATCCCCATACAGCTCGGAGGCAATCATCAAAAGAGTTACCACCCAATCATTGTTCGTTTCTGGTGTTACCGTGTCAAGGGCATCTAAAACTTTGTCAAGCGCTGGGTCATTCATCTTAATCCCTCCTCTTCATCTTCTCCAGGAAGCCTGGAGGAAGCTCAATGCCACTCTTATTAGCTATTTCTTCGAATCTGGCAGTAATTGCTCTGGAAGCCTTGGATTTATCTATTTCTTCCCCCTCTATATACTCGTAAACGATACCATTACTACCATCGACAACCACCCTCTGACCATTCTGAAGAATGGTCTCTGCCTCGTTAGCACCGGCTACCGCAGGTAACCCCCATTCTCTTGCGACTATACTGACATGTGACCCGGCTCCTCCACGGGCAGTAACGAATGCAGCGGCTTTTTTCATGTACGGATTATCATCCGGAACAAATCTTGTCGAAACCATTATCTTGCCAGGCGGCATATTCATTTTCTCAGGAGTGTTTAACTCTTCGCTGACGATATAAACCTCTCCCGAAGCCTCTCCCTTTGAAGCAGCATATCCTCGAAGTAACTCTTCTCCTTTAGCCATTCTTAAACCTCGCATTCTGGCATGGCATTCAGGAACTCGCCGAGAAAGTCCTTAATACCGTTACCAACATAAGCTCCTGGTAGAACATCGACCAATTCCTTGAATCCTTTATTAAAACAGGCGGCTCCCTCACTAACCTCGACCACTGCTTCTCCCACAGGTGTTTTCCCCGCAGCCATCTGGATATCCTCCGGGGATACCTGCTTCATCTTGGACTCGAATTCCGCGATTATATCATCGATACTCTCAGCCATTTTACCTATTCTGTACCGCCGTAATCCGTTTTGTCAAGATATTCTGCGTATAAGGGAGATTATACACTAATCGCCTGCACCACTCTATGGCCCGCGTAAAAAGGGAAGCTCTTTATCTCCTCTATCTTATCGGCATGTTTTGGGCAGATATAAAGATGTTTAGATACATCCGGGCGATTCTTTCTGTAATCCTCAGCCACTTCAATGATGATTGTGCCCAGCTTTGTATCTGATGTAAAAGCACCACAATATTGGCAATTTTTAACCATATCTATCTCCTTCGCGTATGACAGCCGTTACACGCTATCCCTGACTTCAGGTTCATCGCACCGGTAACACTTCCCGTCCAGGAATAGGTGACCGTACACGCTGCAGGTCGGCACCCATTCCCCCTCGAAGAGGATATGGCAGGGTCTCTTCACTTTCTCTTCCGGCTCCATGGGCTCCGCTCTCACCCCGGAAAGAACTTCCGCTTTCAGGTCCCGCAGAAAGTAGTAACCGGATACGCTCGGCAGACCCAGCTCTTCTTCGAGCTCGATAAACCGGTCGTAATGGTCGGGCAGCTTCTCCAGTATACGCCGGTATATATCCGGCTGGTAAAAAGGGCACCAGGAACAGCCGCTGACGCCGAATTCGTTATATAGACCGCTGGTAGGGAGCCCCTTCATTTCCAGGTAGTTGAGTACATCCCGGTCAGTCCATTTTATTATCGGGAAAACCTCGTAGCTGCCCTTGAATTCATCGTCCTCCCGGATAGGATTACCGGTGTACTCCGCATATATATATCGCCGCCGCGTGCTCTCGTTCAGCCTGATGCCCTCGAGCTTGTAGAAAGTACCCTTTCCGTATTCCTTAATCAGCATCTTCCGCTCTGGGCGAAGCTTCAGGTCGCGGCAGCACCAGGTAGATATCAGCCCAGGGAAACTCTTGAACTCCCTCACACGTTTGAAAATATTTCCCTTGTGCATACCCGGGTTACTCACCAGGAGCGGCACCCCTAATTTCTCGCAGGTTTCCTTTACGAACTGGATAACGCCCTTGAACTCCATCCCCGTGGCCATGTACGCACACACGAAGTTATCCGTCACCTCCATCACCAGACCCAGCATCGCCATGGAGTCCCGGCCGCCGGAAAACTGGATAATCAACGGCTTCTCGCTTTTTTCGGCTATCTCGGCTACAACCTGCCGGCTTTCCGGTAACCGCTGGGCGAGGAAGAACTCGTCGAACCCTGGTAGCGAAAACTGCTCGGCACCTGCCCACTTACTTCGTGTAGATTGCGCTTCCATCCGCCTGCTTTTCCCTTCTCCATCCAGCCTGTTTCACGATTGTATTGACCGGCTGAATAACCCGCTCACACCTGCCGCCGCATTCAGGGCATTCGGTTACCGGCTGGACCTCAAAACCCTGTCTTTTTTCGAACTCATTCGAGCACGACTCACATCTGTATACATAAACAGGCATTCACTTGCCCTCGTCTTTACCCAGGATAAGGTCGATTACACCAATCAAATCCTTTACTATACTCCGGAGCGACCAGATTGAATGCACATCCGGGAAATCCTCCTGAATCTTATTGAGCTTCTCCCGGGCTTCATTCAGGTCCGCCATGTATTTCTCAAGCTCCATTTAACCTACCTCCCGAGTTGCCTCTTTTCTCTTTTCCATCCTGGATGCATAGGAGTACGCGCAGCTCGCGTTCTCACAATGATAGAACTTATTGCAACCGATTACAAAGTCATATACCTTACCGCCACCCTGGCTCTCCTCTTCAAAAATCCTAACCGGACCAATGACGACACTGGTATCTATCGCAATTCCATCTACCTTATAGTCAGGGCAATTCACCTGTGAGTACGATATATTAAACACCTTCATATTCCTCTCTGTCCGCGGCGATGACCTCCCGGTAATTACCGCAAGTCATGTGCACACAGATTCCTTCCTTCAGCCTGCCGGATATCCTCTCTCCGAGCCGCTCGGGCGCCATGTTGGTGGTGACCACGGTCGGAAACTCGTGCTCGTACCTGTAATCGATAATCTCATCCAGTTTGACCTCTGCCCACGGCGTCGACTGCTCGACGCCCAGGTCGTCCAGGATGAGCAGGGGGCACTTCTTCAGCCTGCTCATCTTGTTATCAAAGCTGTATGCTTCCTCATCATTTTTAACCCGGTACCCGGCACGCAGCTCGTCCAGCAAGCTCTCTACCTGGCTGTATTTCACCAGCAGGTGTTTTACTTCCAGCCAGTGCCAACCGATACCGAAAGCCAAGTGCGTCTTACCCCTGCCGGCCTTACCGGCCAGGGTGAGGAAATGGTGCTTGCAGCTTCCGGACACGAACTGCAGCGCCGCCTGGTAGGCTTCCTCGGAACCTGGTATCGGTAGAAAAGTGAACAGGCGCTTCTTCATGTGCGACGCCGGCGGCAAACCCGAGAACCTGACCATGGCGGCAAACTTGCCGTGCTCCCGGTCGATTCCATCCATGGTTATGCCGGCGGCTATTGTTTCTTCGGTTTTTTCCACGACTTCAACTCCTCGTCCGTCGATAGCTCACCAGAAGCTCCCTTGCCTGGCTTCTCGTGCTTCATCCAGTTGCGGAGACGGTTTTTCCACTGTCCCTTATGCTTGGTCTTAATATGAGAGCTGTAGTCCCGGCAGGCCTTAACGTGTTCCGGGACCAGCGAGGGAAATTCTTTCATAAAACCTCGTAGCCACTTAAGGTCTTCCTTCTCCTTGAAAGTCCAACCTTCAAGGTCTTTAAGAAGGTTTAACAACACCTTTTCTGCCGCTGTCGGACCAACTACTTTATTTAAGACTTTATTTATATCTTTATTTAGCACGCCTGAGTTAGCCTCAGAGGTGTTCGGAATTTTCCGAACTGGGGGTTCCAATTTTTCCGAACTGGGGGTTCCAATTTTGTGTAACTGTTCGGATTTTTCCGAACTGTTCGGAGAAATTGTAACTGTTCCAATTTTCTGTAACCCCTCGAGTTGCTTCATATCAATGGTGTTACTGTTCCATTTGGTGATAACCGTGTTCATAGAATAGATGTAGGGCTTGCCCGGTCCGGTGGACTTCCTCTTTATGACGTTCTTTTCTACCAGGGATGATAGAATCTCCGAGACATAGGATTTGAGAGTACCGAGCGCTAGAGTCCACTCGGTAGTCCCGATTTTTCTTTCTTTAAACCGCTTACCCGTTGCTGGGTCTACCCACCCGTATGTCCGCCGCCACAGGTGCAGCACGGCACTCTTTTCTTTACTGCTTAGATTAGCACAGGTCAAGGCTTCCAGAAGGAGATTTGCTATCGGCGTGGTTCCGTCTTCGGGGTCTGCCTTGAACTTGGCTTTATCGCCCTTTGGCATGAGGCAGCTCCCTTACTAATCGTCTTTTCCCTGCTCCCCGGCGTGTAGCGCTTTTATCTCCAGGTATGAATTATAGTGGTTAGGCTTGGAAGCCTCGTAATCAGACTGGTTCTTAAACCCAAGCTCTTTGAACACGGTGTTGACCTTGGTGATGCCGAAATCCTGGTAGCATATCCGGAGCAGGTCGGTGGTGTGTTCAAACTCGCCGGCTGTCCTCTCCGGCAGCGTCCGCGGCTCACCGCCTCCGGGTGCGAATATCTCGCCTGGCGGTACGTCGTCTTCCGGGAAAGGTTCAGCGTCAATTTCTTGGACCGCGCCGGTCGCTTCCTGGGTAACCACTTCCCTGGATACGGTGGTGGCCAGCTTGAGTATGGCGTCTTCGACCGTGCCCTTCCAGTCTTTCATGGATTTTACCCCAAGCTTCTCCTTAGCCTGCGCGTCGGTGAGACCCATCCTGCTTGCCATCGTGTAGAACGGCTTCCATGGATTATCTTCGCTCGGCGCTATCTTGTGGTCAAACAGCTTCTTGAGTGCGCCGCCGACACCGGGCATGGCGCGGGCAGCATCTACTTCCGCGCGTTTTGCCGCCATCAGGAAGATGGTGTTTACCAGCTCGCCGTATTCGGGGTTGATTATCCGGTACTGGCCGTCTTTGAACTGCATCTTCTTTATTTCTTCCTGGCTGTAGCCGTAATCTTTAGGGTTCCGTACCCACCGGTACTTGTATTTCTTTTCCTTGGTGGATGCGGCGCCGACCCCGGTACCCACTATCGTCTGGCTCGTCCTGGATATCACGTTCGCCTGTATGCACCAGGAGATGAGATTGTCCTCGTCTTTCTGGAATAATACCTGGTGGTCGACGTAGCAGTTGAAGCTGTTTATAATCTTTGCCGCGCCGGCATCCCACAGCCCGTCCGAACTGGTACCCGGGGTCCTGCCGTAGTCGATTTCTCTTTCCAGCAGGGTAGTCACCATACGCTCCGCCATGGTCGCGTTGTAGACAATGTTGTCGATTGACCTTTCCGACATGGTGACCATCGCGGCTTCTTCAACCGTAGCTAGACTTCTATTATCTGACATTATTTCCTCCTTAAAACTTAATTATTACTGACTAAAAATCTGCTTATGTCGACATTACAGAAGGTAAGTATCCCTTGACATCACGTACATTTTGTGCTATACTCCTATTAGAGACTAGCGATTGGAGACTGAAATGAAAACAGCGAAGTACACACTCAAAGACTTTAACGAGAAGTATCCTACCGATGACGCTTGCCTTGAACGTA
The DNA here is from genome assembly GCA_964543495.1 of uncultured Dehalococcoidales bacterium. Taxonomy (GTDB): domain Bacteria; phylum Chloroflexota; class Dehalococcoidia; order Dehalococcoidales; family UBA2162; genus CAYVOV01. Next base: position 12,269 of record CAZIYN010000005.1, read on the forward strand.
TCTTTAAAGGTCGCTATCCTGATGGCGTTTACTGCCAGAAGTGCCAGAAGGTAACTCCCCATTATCGGATAAAGAGCAGGCCCGTTTACTCCTGCCAGTTTTGCGGTAATCAGATAAGCCCGTTGGCTGGCACGATATTCCACAAATCGCCTACCCCGCTTCGGTATTGGTTTCACGCCATGTTCCTGATGTCCAGCACTCGCTGCGGGATAAGTGCCAAACAGCTTCAGCGTGAAATCGGGGTTACTTACAAGACCGCCTGGAGAATGTTCACCATGATTCGCAAGCTGATGAATGAGAAACATGACAAGATGTCGGGGACTCTTGAAGTAGACGAAACGTATGTAGGCGGTAAATCTACTCGTAAGGGTCGTAGCCTTGAGCAGAAAACCCCCGTCATGGGCATTGTAGAGCGTGAGAACGGGCAGGTAATGAGTAAGGTAGTACCAAACGTCAAGGCTCGGACTCTCCTGCCTATCCTGTGGAAGCAAGCCCCGCCTGACATCAATACCAAAGTCTATACCGATGAACTCGGAAGCTACAACCTGGTGCAGAAGCTCGGATATACCCATGAAACGATAGAACACAATGCCAAAGTCTATGCGAGAGGCATCGTTCACACGAACACCATCGAGGGCTTCTGGAGTCTGATTAAGCGTGGTATTGATGGTACTCGCCATGCCGTCTCCCCTAAGTACCTTCAGGACTATCTGAATGAGTATGGCTTCCGTTACAATCACCGGAAGTCGGAGACTCCGATGTTTCAGCTTCTTTTGAATCGGGTTTTTGCTTTGGCTCCAGAGGTTGCGAAGCCTTATCCAACAGACTCTCAAATTCCGCTTCTGTAGGATTAGTACGTTTCTTTTCCATGACTACCTCCATAGCTTTCGTTATCGCCTTTGCCATTTCTCTACCCATTGAGAGGGGAACGGCGTTGCCAAGTAATAAACCCTTACCCGCCTTAGTAAAGGGATTCCCCTTTTCTTGCAGGAACTCCGGTGAAACCCCCTAGAGTTCGCATAGTAATTCCCAGGGGCGGTGCGGGTAATAAGGCTCTTTTTTCTTTAAGAGGGGGCGGAATCCTTTAGACAACTCAGTAGCTTTTACGCAGGGTTCTTTGATTGGATTCATAGTCAGGCTAACTTCAATAAATGGTGCTATGCTTAAGTTACTGTGGAAGTATCGTTTTCTGCTCTGCTTTTCACCTAACCATCGAGGGGATAAAGCGACACAATAGGGGGCATCATGCCTAATCACGGCTTCAAGCAACCACCATTCAGGTTTAGCTTCATCAATAACTCTCATGGCTTCCGGCCAGAGAGTATAGCCCTTGTTTTCATTGAAGTTCGCCATTTTACTTTCGCCTACACATGGGGGTCCACCTATTATACCTTCGAATGCCCCCTCCGGTGGATGGAACTTATGAATATCGCCACCCCATATTAAATCTGGTCCGCGGACAACACAATATCCAGCTTCTTCAAATGCCATCCCCAGTAAATCAATTCCGGGGAAGATGCTTAATATCAATTTATTATTATTCATAATTTAACTTAGCCTCCTACGTGATGTCAAGGGATACTTACCTTACAGAATCTACTCAACAGGCGTAAATATCCAGAAAATATCCTGTCTTCGATTGAATCAACTGGTACTGATGATAGATTTTTTACTCTTCTTCCTCTCTTCCGGGATATTTTCCGATAGAACCAACCGTCATCACTGAATCCTTTACCGACCCAGTAGAAAAGTCCTGGTGTTATCGGCACTTTCTTATGGCATTCTTTGCATAATGTCCTGCCGTTATCTACCTCTAAAGCGAGACCTGGATACAAATTCCTTGATTTTATGTGGTGGGCTTCTAATTTACCCTTGCTGCCACACTCCAGGCAGGTAAAATTATCCCTCGCAAGTACCCTGGTTCTCCAGTCATTCGGATTCTTTGCCTTCACTCCTCATTTCCTCGAAATTGTAATGGACACCATCGAAACCGTCGTACTGAGCAACTAATTGGAAATTCTCGAGGAGTTCTTCTATAGTCAAATTTCTCTCCCTAGCTTCCCTCTCCGCCACCTCGAATGGGAAAGCGACTAATAATGAATTCTTTCCTCGGACGTTGAAACGTAGCTTGTATCTCTTTCTCAGAGCCCCGTGGTTGTCCACATTTTACCTCTGCGTAGTTTATCGGTAGACTACCATGAGAAAGAAATTGATGTCAATAGCTGTTTGGCGCTTTCTGGGGGGTTCTGGACGGTTTCTTGCCCGTCGGGCAATCGAAGAAGATTGAATTATCTTCCCTGTTTATTAGAATTTCGCACTGTTTCGTGCCGAGGAAGGCTGAGGGGGCTTGGGTGAGACCTAATTTTTCGATGTACGGGAAACCCTCATCCGTTTCTATGTCGATGACGTCAACCTCTTTTACGTTGAACCTGCCGCTTGATATTGCTTCCTTGACATCCTGGCAGGGACCGCAGCTCGAGGAGACGAATACTCTGATTTTTTGCTTCTTAGCCATCTTTCAAATAATCAGAAGGGGGAGCGGATTACTCCGTCTCCCCCCGCTGCTTTCTAAAGTATTCCGGTAGACAATGCACCATCTTGTCCACCAGTTCCGCCCTGGTGATGCCCTTCTCGATACCGCACGCCCTAGCAGCTTCTCTCATTGTTTCCTGCTGCTTGGTAGTCTTGTATCGCCTCGGGCGTAAGCTTAATACGAAACCTGGTTTACCTCCGGACATTGTCTACCTCGGGTTAAAATTTGCCGGGGATGCAGTCCTTCATGGCGGTGACAAGGGCGGAGCGGCTCATCCCGGTGTGGATACCGCAGGTCTTCGCAGCTTCCTTAACCCGGCGTTGCTGACTGGTCAGCGGATAAGGTTTGGGGAGCCGTGACAGGACGAACCCGGCGTGCTGCCTGGTGGTAATTCCCTCCAGACGATGCGCCTTCGGACGACCCTTGATGTAATAACCGGAGAGTGATTTGAATACGGCCACTTGAGTCTCCTTTTTTAGTACACCAGACCTTAAATTAAATTTTTAGGGTCTAACAAGACCGACTTATGCCTGTCCTTCGGGCTTAATGGTCTCTTCGGCCTGAGAATAATCTATAACAGATGGATTTTCTTTGTCAAGTCCCTCGTCGATTATAACCTCGGGAGGAATTATCTCAAGAGTGCACCAGATTTTGCAGTTGCGGCATTTGGCTTTTATCGCCCCGATTATTATGGCCTGGTAGCAGAGGAAGCGTCCGCAGTTCGGGCAGCGCATCTCCTGCATCTCCAGACCTTCGTCCTCAGCATCTAGCCGCGGGACCTTATTTTTCGGTAGCCCTGCCCACACTATTTTCTTCGGTTCGTTCATGTTACTCACCTTTCACGGCGCACGGGCAGATACGCTCGAACTCTTCTATGGACAGTATCTTCTTCCGGTTGCCTATCTTGACCTTTATACCCTCGGGCTCCTGGTCAGGTATTTCCGCGCACACATCGGCGACATCCGTATCAGCCGGCAGCTCACCACTGGCTACTCTAGCCGTAACGTCCTGGACGCACGGGTTTACTGCCGCGCGTGCTTTTTTTGGTGTCTTCCCGGGTTTCGGCTCTTTCGGGAGCGAGCACAGACCGATGGCTTCCTTCTCGGAGCTTGCTTTTCCCGAGCAGAGTTTTGCGCCTACGCAGAACTTCATGTGCCGCTCTTCCTTGCTCACCCCGGTACCCTTCATGTACGGGACCATGCACTTGTTATACTGTTCTCTAGTCGCCATTTCTACCTCCGGCTGTTATTTTACCCTCTTGCCTGAGCTTCCTCAACCTCATCTGTAAACCATCTGGTTGCATCCCGACCCGCTGGGCAATGTATTTCTGACCGATACCCATTACGGCGAGCTCAACTATCAGCTCGTCTCGCTTCTGCATATCGATGGGGTTGAGTCGGTGGTAACCTTCACTCATCTTCTACTCCTCGCAGGAGGGTATATCATTTATCAGCCTGGCGGATATCTCGCTGTACTCTGCCTGGGCTGCCATCAGCTGGTTCCAGGTCTCCCAGTCGATTATATCCCACATAATCTTGTGCGAGTCGTGGTATTCCCGGGTGGTCATCGAGCGGTGGTGCTCGGCATCATCCTTCAGGTGCTGGCTTATGTATTCTTTTACGTCCCCGGGGAGACAGCTGTTTTTCATTTTTTACCTCTAAGCGAGTAATTTCGAGCAGACGATGGTATTCCAGTCTTCCACTTCCTTCGGATAGACGTTGACCGTCCAGGGCTGCGAGGTCTCGTTCTTCTTCTTGGCGGACTCCGCGGCGTACTTCAGGGCGTACGGGATGCACGCTGCGTCCAGCTTGGACACGTTATCAACAGAGCTGAGGAAGAGGGCGGCTTTCCTGACCCGGTCCTGCTCGAGTATGGGCATGGCCATTCCGTCCTTGCCTTCCAGATGGCAGTTTACTGCCGCGCTGTTTAATACCTGTTCACAGCTGAAGCCCATTTCAATCAGGGTGTCCAGTACGCCATCCAGTCGGTCTTTCCAGTTTCCTGCCATGGCTTTCTCTGAATAATTCAGGTCAACCATCCACTTCGCTATTTCACTGGTAGAGTTGACATCGACTATCTGCGTAGCCATCTTGTGGTATACTTCACTACCGGCTTCGTTCAGCGTTGCCTTCTTCTCCAGCACGCCCTGGCAGTAAGAGATATTCTGGGCGGTGAGCTGGTCCATCGGCTCCTCGACCTGGCAGCCGCCGATGTAATCTCCGGTGGCGATGAGCTGCATGGCCTTGACCGCCGCCTCCACCTGGCTGAGCGGCTTCTCCGCCACCTTCTTTACCATCCCCCGGACGCTCGCCTTGTCCAGCGCGTAGTTGGTGCTGATATACCATGCGGTGTCCGCAATACTCTTGCCCTGCTGGAGCATCATGCCGGCGATGCTCTTAAGGTGATTTACCAGCTCAGTGCTGGCTTCTTCGATGGTCATCCCACCCCGTACGACATCAGGTCTATAAAGCTTGTAGAGCTTGTTGGCCGTCTTTTTCAGCTTATCCTCGGACATCTTGCCGGCGAAGAACTCAATCAAAGCCTGGGGAGTCCAGCCCATCTGGATGACCGACTTCATCATATCCTCATAGGTCTCGATTTCTTCCTGGCTGGGGATGTGCTCTTCAACCGGTATTTCAACACCGGCGGTCTCCATCAGTTTCTGGTAAGCCTCGACCTCTTTGCCGATTTTAACGTCCATGTCACCGGTTATATACACGTTGAATTGCTCTATTAGTTCGTCCCCGATTAAATTCTTATTTTTACCCTCGGCGGCCTTCTCGGTGATTGCCGTGTCGACCAGTTTCTTCGCTTCCGGCTTGAGGTCATTATAAAATTTCATTCCTCCTGGCCACATTTCTTCAGCCATCGCGTTTACGGCAGCCCACAGGGAAGGCTCATTCTCTATACCTGCTTCCTTAGCCAGCTTTTCAGAGTTGACCATCCCAGCATTACCTTGTCCAACTCCCTCGAGCGATTCCTTGATAGCATCGTTTACCGACTCTTTCTCTTCTTCGCTGAGTTCTTCGTATGTGTGAGCAACCTTCTCTCCGGGCTCCGCCGGCAGCTCGCCCTTCCGGATTTTGTTCTTCTTCTCGATATCAAGCTGGAGCTTGACCATCAGCGGAGTGAGCTTCGGGAAGGCTCCCTTAAACGACTGTTGAACCTTTTTCAGTAGCTGGTCATAAGTTTTACCGGTCTTATAGGCCTTGAGTAACTCCGTATTCATAAAAGCGTGAAGCAGGTCCTTAGCCAGCTTGGGCAGTTTCTTATACGCGTCTGCCTTATGAGACTTATTTACTAAATCTGGCTGTGAATTGTACTTTTTTGATAGCTCTTCCCATGCCTCCTGAGACTCATCGATGAGCTGGTCGATGTCGGGTTTGGTCTCGAGCAGTTCGTTCTGTATGTTCTCGACTATCTCTTTGGCTGCATTGTATGATATGATTCCCATGCCTGAAGCCTGCCAATATTTACCCTCACCGAGCATTTTAATAATATCTGCTGCTCCTACCCCTTCCTTCAAGAGTTGCTTAATATCCTCTTCAGGCACTGTCCATAATTCGCCAGCACCAGGCATTGAATGCGTCCAAGCTGGACCCCACAGAAAATCTTCAGCTATTTCTATTTTCGGAGCTTCAGCTTCACATGCGTCGTACATCTCCTGAATGATTGCCTTCGCGTTGGCGCCGAAAGTGATATCCGGGTGTGTACTGGAGAACCAGTCGAATACCTGCGTGATGGTGGCGCCGTCTTCCTTGAGTTCGCAGATATCTTTGGTTAGCTCAGCTTGGAAAGTCTTGCTCATGGCGGACAGCGCGTAACCAGGCTTTTCTTCCTGGCAGACGTCCTTCATCCAGTCGGAAACATCGACAGGATAGACCGGCATCTTATATATAGGGGGAGTAGCCTGGGCGGTAGCGTATTCGACTGCCTTCTGCCAGCAGTCCTCCGGTAGTTTCTCGATATTGTGCAGGTGTGAGAAGAAGTAAGCGACGCGAGCGGCCATTATGGGTGTGGTAATTTTTTCCCACGTGTTCCCTCCATTCCACTTGAAGCCAAAATGACCTATAAGGGTATCCGTCACCGGCTTTATCTTAGCCAGGCCGTCTGGCAGCGTGATATACAGGCTATTGTATTTGGAGTCGAATACGATGTTGCCGCTGCCTGCGACGAACTGGGTGCTTTCCTTGCTCGAGAGCTTACCCGAGATATTGCCAAGGTTGAATACATTCTTTTTGCTTCCGACTGCCTGTTTCATTATGCCGGCGCAATAACCAGCCTTTATCTTCGTTGGACCGGCTTTCAGGTTCGAGATACAGCCGCCTATTTCCCAGGGTGGTGTTCCAGATTCTGGTAGGCTGTATAGATAACCCGGGGTTATCTCCGGGTATCCTTCTTCACTTATGGAGTAAATTACCACCCCTTTTTTCTCTTTCGCGGCTTCAGACGGTTTCTTCACCAGCTCTTTATTCCAGTCTTCCTCGGTCCAGGGATAGACCTTGTTCTTGTACGCGTTCTTGTCGTTCGGTATCTGGTTTATCTTCTCTATAGCCAGGTTCACCGCCTTCGGAATCTGGCTATGTTCGAGTTTATACGCCTGGTGCAGGCTGGACAGGAACATCGCCAGCCACCGGATATCATTTTCTCCTATCTCCTTCTGGCAGGAGTCACCTTTGCAAGTGTAGTTCATCAGCTTGAGTCGGTCTGTTACGTCCTTCGTGAGCGCCGGGTCGCGCATGTCGATGTTTTGGACTTCCACGAGGTACTTACCTTCGCCTAACGGGTTTATGAACACGTCGGCGAGCTTATCCGTCGTCTGGTGGAAGAAATGCTGGAGGTAGCCGGCGTGCGACAGGTGCGCACTGATATTAGCCTGCGGGTTTACCCGGACGCCCTCGCAGTAGTTCAGGATTCCCATATTGGGTACCAGCTCTTCCGTAGACAGGTCGCAGCCGGCGTAAATCTTGTCCACTCCCAGCATCTCGAGTATAATCTTCTGCTCCGGGGTGAGACCCGGCGGCGTTATCCCGTACTGTTTGTAGCACTTGTCTATCCAGTCCTTGGCGGTGTTCATAACCGGCGACTGTGAGAACGCCATCGAGCCCTTCTCGGCCTGCTTCTCCGCTGCTTTCCAGGCCTCTCCCATTGCGATGGGAACGCATTCCGTGCCTATTTCCTCGCTCCCGCCCTTCAGGTTGGAGAGGAATATTGCCAGCAGCCTTATCTTGTCGTGGCTGTCGATGTGGACGTTGCAGACGGTGCCGGCTTTCCAGCTGCCGTATCCCTCGCTCTTGCAGTCGAAGCCGAACTTCTCGTCCAGGTAATCCGCGAGCTCCTGTTTCCAGAATCCCTTATCTATCGGGATGTGTATGTCGTAACCGCCCTCCGGGTTTTCGTCGATTATAATGGACTTATACTGGTTCGGCGCTACCTTGTGAAGTGGCTGGGAGCCGCCGCCCTCGAGTACCGTGGATGTCCCTTTCAGCGTGCCCTCGCAGTAGGAAAGTGCGCCGGCGTTGACGTCGGCCAAGTTTTTATCCATGTTACAGTTACCGTATGTGCCGAGCTGCGATAGCTGGTTGATGAGTATATTGTGGATGGTATTGCCGATAGCGTCGCTGGTTCCCCAGTCTCCCATGGAAGCGAAAGTATTTTTAAACTTACCGAGATTGCCTGTACTCCAGTTGTTTTTTTCGCACAGTACCAGCGCCACATTGGCGTTAGCCACTATGCTTTTTACGGCTTTATCACTGGCTTTTGAGGTGGAGCCGAGACCGAGGGCTTCCTCCAGCTCGTGGTGCTTGTCGCGGCAGATGGCGAGCTGCTTGAGGTCGCCGTAAATCTTCGACTTCTCCATCAGCTCCTTGTCCTCGACCATCTTGTTGTGCATGTTATGCCAGTCGAGCTGACCCTGGCCGGATAGCCATGTATCGTCGCCGTACTTGGCTACGAGCTCGCCGGCGTAGTCCCATGTAGCATCGGATACTACTGGAACTGTTTCTTTGCCCAGCCCGGCGATATCTGCATTGAAAACTAGAGAGAAGAAAGCAGCGAGCTGAGTTAGTTTATCTGTATCAATTTCACCTGAGCAATAAAGATTCGGGTATTTCGGGAAGCATGTGAGGTTTTCCTTGGTTAACCTTTTCTGGACTCCCTGCATTCTTGTCTTACTGTTTGCGTATCCTGGTCCTGATTCATGGTATTCTATCGCAACATTTGTTTTATCATCACCACCGTGCTCGGAAACCTCGACTGAATGTGCGCCGAGTTGGTGTTTTATCAGGGTGGGATAAAATTGAACGTATTTTCCCTCCGTCTGTCCTGTAATTGTTTTAGGTAGATATTTCAACGGTACCTGTGTCACCTTTGCGTTTGCGTTACTCGACGTCTTCAAAAATCCGCTGCAGTATGCGTCTACCGCCTTCATGTCGTCCGGATATATTTGACCAGCGACCGCGCAGGCTTTAATCTGACCTTCGGTTACTATCAGGTCTTCCCAGATTTTATGTATAGTATTGGCTAGAAAGTTAATTATGTTACTATTGAGTTCTTTAGCGCCGATTATTGGCAGAATCAAGTTATCTTCCTTGATAGGCCACTCTTTTAGAAGCTTCATGGGAACATCTTTTAATTTTTTCGCATTGCCGAGTAATTCACCCTTATAATTAATTGATTCGGCTGCCGAGATTGCTTTCTCGGCGCTGTCTATCACATTGTTTAGTAAGCTGACTGGTATATAGCCTGCATCTTTTTTATATTTCACAACCTCAATATAGTCACCCATGCACTGATGGATGATATTATGCGCATCCTTTATTTTGGCTGCTGCTTTTTGCTGAGCTGTATTTTGAGCTGTATTAGGCATTGGTCATGTAGTTCACTATCTGGGCGACTTCCTTGATGTCTTTCCCGTACACCAGTGGAATCGCTCCGGATTTAGCTACTTCCTCCACATGCGACTGCGTGTTATCTATAAATATGCTTTCCTTAGGCTTGTAACCGAATTTCTTCATCTGTTCGTTGAATACCTTGCCCTTCTTATCCCAGGAGTCGCGTATCTCCAGGAAATTGCCGGACAATCCGAACTTATCAATTATGCGCTTCACCGTGCCCTCGGTGTTGAGTGATATAATCGAGTTCGTGACGCCCTGCTCTTTCAACGTGTCCAGCAGGTCTCGGAAGCCCGGCATGAGCTTAATCGTGGTCTTGGATGTGTGTGTCTCTTTCTCTTCCGTTTTTCCGGGTGGAAGCTGCTTTATCTCCGCGGTTGGTAACCCGAGAGCCTGTTTATGACTCTCTGATAGCTCGTCCGTCAGCTCCTTCATAATCTCTTCTACCTCGAGCTCGGTAGTGCTGGGTGGCTTCGTGCTCTCGAGTACATCGTCTATAATGTCTTCGAGCTCCCCATCCGGGTCAGGCCAGAGACGATATTTGACATTCAACTCATCCAGGATATCCTGCTTATTACCGAGTGTAGGCGCCATCTTGTAAATGGCATCCATCACTTTCTCTAATTCTTCCTGGTTGAGTTCATTGATATATAATTCTCCCTCTTTGTCCCATAGTTTATCTAATTCGTATGTATCGGGAGCGGTAAAACCGAGCTGGTCACCATACCTGTAACCGTACTTGTAGCGTAGACCCTCATCGTAGGGCTCGAAAGAAGGCTGAACCGGTTTGTACTTTGTATACGTCCTCTCTTCGACTACCGTGTCCTGGTCCACCAGGGTAAGTTTACCGGATATGTTCGAGGCTATACCGTACGGCTTTATTTCCCAGATTGTATCGTCGGCATCCCAGGCGACATGTTGGATGGCGCGCGGAGCGCAGAGCTTTGGCTCTCTCTCGCAGGGAGTTTTAAGAGGGAGGAAGTGATATTCGGGCGCAGCGGATTTCTTCCCCTTCTCTTTCTTTTTTTCCTGTTTTTTCTTCCAGGGGTCGTATACCTTCCTCATGTACTCGGATGGTTTCATAACCTGACCGTCGGTACTCATGGCCAGGGTAGCACCCTCGAATATTATGTCAAGGCTGCCGTCATCGTAGTCTTTAACCACCGTGGGATTACCGAGTGCTTTGAGGGCATCTTTCTGCAACTGGGTGTATTTGGCTTTAGCCATGACGTCACCTTACTCTTCGGGGAGTATCTCTTTCAGTCGCTCCTTGGCTTCCTGCATGGTAAGCTCGCCGCGTTGTACCTTCTTGGCGAGCTCGACGACTGGATTAAGGTCTACGCCTTTCAGCTGCAGGGCGCGGAGCCGGAACTCCTGACCCAGTATACTGGCATCTCCGGCCGTCTTCTCCAGGTCTTCGAAGGAAGCTATATCACCGATGTCCTGTCTCAGTTTTCTAATCCTGGGCAGGTATTCCTCGGCAACCTCTTTTTCTTCTGGCGGGCTTGACTGGAGTGATTCTGGAGATAGGTCGATTCTTTCTAAGATATTGATTTCCTCTTCCATCTTCTGGATACGCATGAGAGCTTCTGGATGCTGTATACCCTGTGGGTCTCCCCGGGCGAACCTTACCGCTTCACCGAGACCGCCGGCTATGGTCGCCAGGTGGCTCCTGGCGCATGACATACATGCCGTAGCTACCCTTTCTATCCTGGGTATCTCGGTTTCCATTGTCTCATAGACCTCTTCGACAGGCTCATGGTTGGATGTGATATCGACATCTATCCGGGGTATCTCTATCGGCTGGGTCTTGAGGTCGGTAAGGATGGTAGAGTTGAGCGGTGGATACTTCGTCCTGGGTATGGCTTCAATGAGCTCGGAATAATCCGCTTTCGGCGGCTTAGGCCTGGGTATAAGATTCGGGATTATCTTGACTACCTCGAGGATGATGGCTGTTTTATCAATAGGCATGACCAACCTCCTACAATGAGTTTATTATCTGCGCAGCGTTCGGTTTTGTCAAGAGCGGGAAATTTATGTCACATTGTGCCAAACAATGACGCGCCAATTAAGGACCTTCTTTTTAGTGGACCATTCCCTTTATAGTACAGGTTATAAATCCACGTACAGTATACAGTACACTGTAGTACATTACAGGGCGCACAGCGTGCTGAGTACCTGACTATGCGAGTGCTACACGCTCTGGTTAGACTGAAGTACAGGTACAGAGTACATGTACAGGTATATAGTACAGTACGTGGTATAGTTTTCGTACACTTGACAAGCGCTGTACCTTTTGTCATACTACCGACATGGCCAAGAAGAACTGGAAGCCGACGGGTAATAAGCAGCAGCTACTGTGCGCGTTGTACATAAAGCAGGGCATGACCATCGAGCAGGCTGCCGAAGGAGTAGGTATCAGCATCAGTTTGGCTCAGAAGATAAACCAGGCGCTCAATAACGGCTGGACGCCCGACCTCTCGGAAGGAGCAATAGAGAACGCTCCGGAATCAACTGGTTTTCAAGGCGGAAAGAAAAAGAGTGGCAGCGCATCAGTTTCGGGAAACAGTGGTAAGGGCACCAGTACGGAGTCCCCTCAGAAGAGTAAGCCAGCACCTGCTTATGTCTCTTTCGCCGCTATACAGATAAAATGCCAGTACACGCCCATCATGTACGCGGCCAGGATGTGCGCAGAGCATAAAGGATGGTTCCCCGGTGAGGCACCGTTCGAGGACTTTATCGATGCAGTCCTTACAATGTTCTTCAAGGATAGGGGAATCACCCTTCAGGGTTATATAGAAGATGATGAAGTGGATTCCGGAGCAGATGGTAAGATAGCCAAGCTCCAGGAGGAAATTGAGGAGCTCAAGGAAATATTAACCAAGGGAGGTGTTTTAGTTGGGTAAAATAGTTGATTTTAACTTTCCGAAACCGAAGGAGGTGTCTAATATGTCTCAGGAGGAGAAAAAGAAAGTACCGTTCGCACAGGAACTCATTGAGACACAGCAGGAAGCTATAAAGACCAAGGCTGCTGCCCAGGTTCTTGGCGTAGACCTGGGAGCAGACGCTAAGAAGTCAGAAGATAGCATCACTACCACTATCGTCACAAAGGCGATGGATACCCAGGATAAAGCGATTCAAAGGATGGAGAGTGATGCTAAGGAACTTAAGGATGAGGTAAAGGAGGCTAACCAGGCCGTAGCCAACATGCAGTGGGAGCTCTTGAATGAGAAACTGGGAAGGATAGAGGAAGCCCAGAAGAAATCAGACGAGTCGGCAAAGAATGCCGCCGCAGCCGGCGCTCCCAAGGATGCTTTCGGTTACTACAACCAGGTGAAAGATGAGCTTGGTAAGCTAGTGCAATCGCTTCCCCAGAAAGAACCTGCACCTCAGCACGGTGGAGGGATGAGCGACGCCACGCAGATACGCCTCAAGGAGCTCGAGCTCGAGCAGGTGCGTATCCTGGAAGAGATACGCCAGGAAAATCAGAGGGCAAACCAGGAATTCCAGCTGAAACTTGCCGAATTCTCGGATAATAAAGAGTTACGAAAGATGGAGTACGAGGATAAGCGGCGATTCCGTCAGGAAGGTCTGCAGGGGCTTACTGATTTTGCTACGGCAATCGGCGCCAGTATATCTGCCGAGAGAGGCGTCCCCGCGGAAACCTCCGAAGAGGTTGCCCGCCCGAGTAGGGTGAAGACCGGGAAAGAGGAGACCGCTTACATAGGCGCATTCGATTGCGCCGAATGCGGGAAAGAGGTGTTAGTAACTGCCGGTCAGAATATAGCTACCTGCCCCGGTTGCGGAGCAAAATACACGGTAGATAGAGGATAAACATGCCAAAGTTACCGCATATAAAATTCAACCCCACGGCTTTCGGGCACACTTTCGTTGCCCGCAGGGCTGAGCGCTGGCTCAACGAGCAGTTCGATGCCATCGGCAAGGACAATATGGTTTACGTCGTGGAGAACAACCGAAACCTCCTCGATTACGTCCCGGCGGAGATGAAGGCACAGTGGAAGATACAGTCCATGGATTACAAGGAGATGTTTCCGCAGTTCACCGACGAAGAGGTCTACGGGTGGGTTCCCCAATACTGGAGGAACGTCATAGAGTCAGTACCGGGTGGTAGGGAGTGGGGGATGAGGCAGGTCTTGCACATCCGGTCCCAGGCAATGGGTTGACAAGTACAACTTTCGGTTCTTATACTTCTTGCAAGAGGAGTATGGACCGTGTCTACTCTCGTTACTGCAGATAATCAACCGATTGATGCCAGGCATGGTGATTCTGCATGGCTTACCTCGTTTATTACCCCGAATAACCCGGATGTGATGCTTAAATATCGAGAAATCACGGATGGTATAGCCAGCTCAGAAGACCGGCTGGAGGCACTCTGGAGATACGTCGCGAACTTCAAGTACAGGCCGGTTATATCCAGCACCCTATCCGCGCCGGGTGTAACTATCCGCCAGGATGATACATGGTTCTTCCCGGCCGAGTCCATGCAACTCAAGAGCCTGAACTGTGCGAACAAGGCGTTCCTTCTGGCTTCGCTGGCGAAAAACGAGCTGCCGGTCGGTGGTCAGGTCTACTGCGTGTTCGGCGAGCTTACCCATGACGGTATAGGCAACCATGCCTGGGTAGAAGTCCAGAGAAACGGAATGCAGTACATCTACGAAGCTACGATTACCGATAAGGTCCGCGCCATAGCTCCGAAGAGGAGTCTTGACATTTACAAAAGCGAAGTGTATTTTGATGATGAAACAGTATACGCCGTGGACGATACCGATGTAGCCAAGGTGATAAATGCCAGCTTCGGCGTCTGCGCTATACCTTTCCTTGAGAACTATATATGCGAGAAGTGCCTCGAGCTGGAGGCTTAAACAGGATTATGAAGATAATGCCAATAGGTCAGGTTGAGGAAGTAAAAGAAGCCGGAGCTTTATCTAAGTTCACTGTTGTTACCACCATGGTCGCGTTGCTGCTCGCATTTACCAGCAGTATGACTATAAGCCAGATGGGTCGGAACTGTCTAGTAAGGAGCAAGTAACCGTCATTCTCTAGCGGAGGATTGATATGGAGACTATAATTGATACCACTAACATCGAGGAAGCTATCCAGCGAGAGAGTGCCCTCGAGCCCGGCGTATACGATATCCGCTTCTATCTTACCGAACCTGTGTCGAGGGAAGATATCAGGTCAATCAGGGATTACCTGAATGTGAACGGCGTTGACACTATCGGCGTGACACAGATAAAATCAGGCGCTGACTGGGCGGTTTCCGTTAAATACCGAAGACCGGAACCTGGTGAATCTATAAGTTTCCTCCCAGTAGCTATAATACCTTTAATCGGTTTAGGTTTCGTAGCCTCGCTTGTTGGTATCGGAATCTTCAAGATGGAAGATATCGCCAACAATATCGGTAAGATACTGCTGATAGGCTTCGGCGGAGCTACTCTCCTGGCTCTGGCGATGAGGAAGCCAATCGAGAGTGTGGCATCCGCCTATGCGGGTAGGAAGAGCTAATGCCGAACATAGCTTCAAAGGATTATATTACACCCGTGGTGACAGTGGCTGCCGTAGGTGCTCTTGGGCTTGGCGCGTGGTTGATGTTCAAGAAAAGGGGAGTTTCACCGGGAGCGACCGTTGAAGCCGTCTTCAGCTTTGACTATAACGGTGGTGGCGGTGTCTACATATTCGAGCTATCCCTGGGAACGATATGGCCGTTCAACATATTCGACCATATCGAGGGTCAGACCTGGAGCGGCCAGATGCAGCTTTCTGTGTACGGTGAGGAAGGGCACGAGCTGAGCAGGCCTATTCATTTCAATGTAAAAATTCCTATCAAGCTGCCGGAGGGGATTGCAGCGAAGACCTGGGATGTGGAAGCCGGTATCCGGTTACCCGGGACGGAAGCCCAAGATTTCATTGAGGGTACACGTATTATGGTTAATAACGCTCTGGTGGTAAAGAAGTAGAAAATGGCATTGACGACAATATCGATAACCGCACCGTCTTCGGCAAAAGCCGGTGACATAGTTAATTTCGTGGTCAAGGTGCATAACAAGGACACCAAGGGTCACAGTTTCAGGATAGACGTGTACTTTCCTACGTTCGGGGCTCGAATACTAAATGATGAATATCAGTGGATTTGGCAAAACGGGCTGAGCGGCGATGAGGAAGTTTACGAACTATCCGGAACTATGCCGACGGTTGATGCCGAGGTCCTGGTTTATGTATATTACTATGATAACGGGTGGGAGTACGATAACTACCTGAAGAAGAATATTACCATGTCCGGGGTAGCCCAGGAAGAGTCGGAATTCCGCAACCTGTCGGTGGTTTTAAGTTAAAACCAGGAGGATACGAAGATGATTGAGAAAAAAGCTGGCGATTACCTGCGGTTCGTCACCACATTTCAATACAGAGGACCCGCTACCAGTAGCGTAAGGATGAGATGCGTTATCGGTAAACGAGGGTCGGCGTCGTTTGACGAAAACCAGTTCGTGGATAATGCGATGAGCCTGACGAGGTGTACCGAGTGGACGACCTTTAACCTGACGCAGATAATACAGTCGATATATACGCAGCTGGCTAACGATGAGACATACGATGTATATGTTAAAATCTACAAAGGTCTTGCTATCTATACCAAGTGGGAGATGCACGACGCGTTGAAAATCGTTTCCGTGGCGGCCGAGTCCGATTTCCAGAACCTGTCGGTGGCTATTTCCTGATGGACCAGGAGATAATTTTTGAGGTTCTATTGCAATGTGGAATCAATGAGGAACTTATAATGAATAGATACCATTTAGCTCTTGTTATAGAAAGGTCGAAGCAAAGATATAAAGGTTTAAGATTTGAGCATGTATTAATACCTTTAGGTATTTGTTTGGCAACTTTACTGTCTGTTTTAGCAGCAGATTTCCGTGATTATCTTGGTTTTAGTGCGGCAGTATGGGAATCATTTGCATTGACTGTTTGCATATTAGCAGCTTTAGCAACTGGTTGTTTATTCATTCTATGGATTATAAAAGCATGTCGCTACAAGGAAAAAGATTCATTAGAAATTGTTGATGATGTAATTCGTGAAATGGAAAATGACCGAAAGAAACTTTTAGAGAAAGAATCAGATAAAATTCCTGAGGTAAGAGCCGATGAAAAAGCCGA
>CAZIYN010000006.1:0-10748 GCA_964543495.1 uncultured Dehalococcoidales bacterium
GTGAAGAACCCGGTCCGGAGAGTAAACATATTCCGGTAGGGCTTCACCCCGGGGGCAGATATACCCTTCGCTTATCTTGTGCTCGGCCATGCCTTCCACCTTGACCAGCTTGCCGTCCTCGACATAGGCATTTATGCCGCAACTGTTGATGCACATGATACAGTCTGTTTTTATTACTGCTTTTGCCATTTTCTCCCTCCTCTTGGTACCGTTTACAGAAATCCGGTTAGGTAGATGATATGTCACATATTTGCCATTGCGTTTAATTCACGCTATAACATATTAACACCTTACCCGGGCAATGTCAATTCCCATTATAAACGGTCCTGCTTGCATTTGGCTGGTTTAATCTGTCATTGCGAGGAGTCCGCCGTAGCCTTGGCGTAGGCGGACGACGTGGTGTTTTTTACCTGTTCTTCCAGACCGGCGGCCTCTTCTCGAGATAGGACTTCAGCCCTTCCTGGCCGTCCTCAGTACCCCAGCTCTCTATCCCCAGTTCCACTGCCTTATCCAGGGCTTCATTTAGGTCTGCGGTCTCTGCGCATTTATAAAAAGCGTCCCTTATCAGCTTTATACTGAGAGGGCTCATTTTAAGGAATTTACCGGCAAGTTCCTCGGCGGCGCTGTCCAGTTCTTCGTAGGGGACAACCTTGTTTACCAGTCCGAACCGCTCCGCATCCACGGCGCTCATACTCTCCCCTGTCAGCAGGACCTCGAAAGCCTTCTTCTCGCCCATTATCCTCGGGAGCATAGGGGCCGCCGCCGGCGCCAGACCTCCGAGTATTATCTCGGGCTGGCCGAGCTTTGCTTTCTCGCAGGCAACCGCCATATCGCATCCGGCCACGAGTTCGCATCCCCCGCCAAGGGCGATGCCGTTCACCACGGCGATACTCGGTTTCCCGAGATTTCTCAGCAGCGGGAATATTTTACCGAACGTTTTCATCATCACCGGCATCTTATCGCCCACGTGGTCGCCCACTTCCACTCCGGCGCAGAAGGCTCTATCGCCTTCGCCGCGAATCAGCAGCACCTTTGTTTCATCATCCTTTGCCAGCTCTTTCAGTGCGCTTATTATCTCCTCTATTGTTTCCTGGTCCATCACGTTAACCGGAGGACGGTTTATTACCAGTTTTGTTATTCCTTCTTTCTTGTCCAGAGTGATATTTTTATACGCCATATCGCCTCCTCTGAGCGCCGTTTAAAATGCCGGTGCAGTATTCTTTATAAAAACAAAAAGTAAGCAGGATTTTACTTCCGGTATCCGGGAATTGGATACCACAATGCTAACTTATAGCCAGTCTCCGTGTCAAATGAAAATTGATGCTGGTTCTGTTTGCATCTGGTTGTTTATTTCTACCTCACTCCTTGCTCTTCAGGGTGAATCCCCTCATGATGAATCCTCTCCATCCGGACCCACTCGAATTTAAAGATATTCTTCATGGCTGGAGAGGGTGAGTAAACAAGAGAGGGGGCTTCGCCCCCTCTCTAAAACTTCTTCCCCCTTTCAAACAATAGAATTATCACTGGCAACAGAGGGAACTGTTTGAAAGGGGGTAAGGGGGATAGTATGCAGTATCAACTAAAACCGGATAGTACTAAGAAGCCCGTCCACCTCTTGTGGACGGGCTTCCTGTTCGGTCTTTAATACTCTACTGCTGTTCCTGCGGTTTACCCAGGACCTCCTCGTACATTTCGTCGCCCATGAAATCACCCTGGGCAACTAGTTTGCGGAATTTAATGAAGTCGATTGTATCCTGACCGGTAATCCGCTTGGTGTTGAAGGCAGTGAAGCCGAGGAAGGCTTCACCCTGCATGTTGGCGGCAAGCCACAGCAGGTGCTCGTTCTTATTGAGGTCCCAGAAATATTTCTTTTTCTGCCTGATTCCGTTAATCGATTTCATCAGACAGTTGGGGAACAGGTTGGTGAAAGTCCAGACAACTTTCTCGACTTCCTTGTCTACAAGGGCCAGGTCCTGAGGTAGCGACTTCAACATATCCCTGGCTTCCTTGGCGGCGTCGCCGGTTACCGGTTCGCCGTAGATAATCTGGCCGTTGTCATCCAGCCATCTGTCCGTGGCGACCTGCGGGTTCGGAATGAATTTATCTCCGTCTTTCATGACCGGGACTACCTTGCTGACATAGTTCTTCCTCAGCATCTTGTAGGCGCTCCACATCTCGCAGGAAACGCAGTTCCACATGGCATCTTCGCTGCTGAGAGCCCAGGGCAGGAAGTCGGACGAACCGCCCACCGGGGCGGAACCGTGCCGCGGTCCTGCCTGGCCGAACAGGGCCAGGTCGGAAGAGATTGCGATATCGCAGGCACCGCCGATTTCCTGTCCGCCGGCAACACTCATGCCGTTGACCCGGCGAATGACCGGTTTTTGGCACTGGAGAATCGCGTCCACCATCCCGTTAAACAGGTTCATATACTCGTAATATTCGGTATGTTTCATCGAGTAGTACTCGGCATACTCTTTTGTATTGCCGCCGGTGCAGAACGCTCTGGTGCCCACACCTGTAAAGACGACGGCTACGACCTCTCGGTTCATCTGCGCCCGGTGAAAACCGGCGATAACGCTTTTCACCATCTCGGTTGTGTAGGAATTTAGCTGGTCGGGGTTGTTAAGAGTAATCCAGGCGCTGTAGAGACCGTCTACCGCTTCGCCGGTCGCGGGATTTATAACCGGCTTCTCCTCGTACATGGTACAGGGCGCCTCGGTGCCGTAAAGCTCCATCCCCCACAAATTGTGGTCTTTCAGACCACCCTCTCTCGGTATCCAATCTAATGACATTCTTCCCTCCCAATATTTATTGTTTCTTATTTCTTAGAAATCGGGTATAAGTACTATTCTCTTATCGAGTCCGCCCTTGTGGACGTCGTCGAATGCCTGCTGAATCTGGCTCATCGGTCTGGTCTCGATGAAAGGCTCTATCTCGATCTTGCCGTCCAGCACCATCTTGAGCACTTCGGGGTAGTACTTCGGCAGACAGCCCCAGGTACCCCTGATATCGGCGTCGAAGCCCATCAGCCTGGAAAGCTGGTACTCGTTCTTCTGCATTCCGTAACCGGCGATAACCAGAATTCCGACGAATGAAAGAAGTTCCAGACCTATTGCCTGCCCGTCCGCGGAACCTGTCCATTCGAATATCTTCCAGCCGTAATTGGGGAACTTGTTCTCCTTGCTGTAAGCCCTGAAGGCGTCCCTGACGCCTCTTGCATCCAGGTCGACTGTACTGATTGTGTGGGTGGCTCCATATTTCATCGCCCTTTCGAGTTTTTCCTTGTTGCGGGCGATAACGACCACTTCCTTGGCGCCCATCGCCGCCAGAATCTGGGTGGCGTACACGCCGAGTCCTCCGGTACCGCCGAGCACGATTGTATAGTCGCCGGGCTTCATCTCGGCCCTCACCGCGGCCTGGTAGGGTGAAGTTACGGCATCCGCGATTACCGCGAACTGCTCGAGCGGTCTGCCCTTCCTGTCATCGATGACGCATAAATCCCCGGAAGGCACCACGATGTGGCTTGAATAACCGCCGTAAATTCCCATGCTGTTGCCGGGCATCTTCTGGGCGAGACAGCGGTTGCCTCTCCCGGATGCGCATATCGGGCAGTTGTTGCACGGCATTACCGCCGGGATAATAACCTCTTTACCTATCAGCTTTTCTTCACCGCCTATTACCGTGCCGCTGATTTCATGCCCCAGGGTCAGAGGCGGCTGGGTGACTGTGGGGACTCCATCGTAAAAATATCCCAGGTCTGTGTGACATACCCCGCAGCCGGCAATCTCAACCACTACCTCGCCCGGCTGCACTTCAGGCATGTCGATGCTTATCTTTGCAAGCTTTCCCGGTTCTGTCATCTGCCAGGTCTGAATCTTATCAGGAACATTAGCCATTTTTACCTCCTTAACTGGCTGTTGTAATAAGTCTCTTCCCATCAAACCAGGGATTTTTCCCGCCCTGACTTTACTGGTATGACGAAAATAGGACAAGTGATTTTAATATTTTTAACGCTCCATTGTCAACGTAAAATCCCCTGCGGTTCTACTTAATCTTAGTTGCTTTTCGTCTTCCCTTGAAAACTATAACCAGGCCTATACTGGTTGCAATACCGTATATGTAGAGTAAAGAAAATCCAATGTAAAAAACAAAATTTTCAGGTATTTTAAATATTATCACTCCCAGAAAGACACTAAATACAATCATCATAAAGGATATTAAAGCTACCAGCACGGATATTTTCATCATTACCAAACGTTTTTTGGCAGATTTTGGTTCTATCTTGTCATCGAATATTTGAGTTTTCTTTTTCCAAATTGTCCACGCTAAGATTATCGGGAGTGCTAAAGAAAATGGAATCGAAGCACTGATTAAGAACGCAATCCCAATTACAGCTATTACAACGATTATTCTGTTAATAATTTTTCTTTTCATTGTCCCAGAATTATACTCCCTATAGTACCATCCCCTGCTCTATCTGAAAAACCTCTATCTATCATTTTATGTCATCTCAACCCCGAAGTCTTTTTCCTTACGGTGGAATATTAACCCGATTTCAATATATGATATAGGAACGATGGCGGAAGAGAACGGCAATACTTTTATCCTCTCGGTAGACGAACCGGGTGTTCGTCTGGACAGGTATGTCACCGACCAGTTCCCTGAACTGTCCAGGACCCGTGTCCGGAAATTGATAGACGAAGGCCACATAAAGGTCAATAATGTTATAGTGAAACCGGGAGTCAAACTCGATACTGGTGATAGGCTGTCTATCACCCTCCCGCCGTCCTCTCCGGGCACTCTTGCGCCCGAAGACATACCACTGAGTATCCTTTACGAAGACGATAACGTGCTGGTAATCGATAAGCCGGCGGGACTCACCGTCCACCCGGCGCCGGGTCACCCCGGACATACCCTGGTAAATGCCGTCCTGGCCCATCTCTCCAACCTGCCGGACACCGGTGATTACCTCCGCCCGGGTATTGTCCACCGGCTGGATAAAGACACCTCCGGGGTGATGGTTTTAGCCAAAACCACCGCCGCCCACGAAAACCTGACCGACCAGTTTAAGGCGCGTTCCGTGACCAAGGTATATCAGGTGCTGGTCAAAGGTAATCTCATCCCCGAGGACGGGATTATCGAAGCGCCCGTCGGCCGCGACCTGCGTCGGCGCCAGCGCATGGCGGTGGTCTCCGAGAGCCGGGGCAGAGAAGCCCGGACTTCATACCACATTATCGAACACTTCGAAGAATACACCCTGCTGGAGGTCAGGCCGGAGACGGGCCGCACCCATCAAATCCGGGTCCACTTCAACGCTATCGGTTTCCCGGTAGCGGGAGACAAGATATACGGGGTGAAAACCCCCCACCTCTCACGGCAGTTCGTCCACGCCTCACGCCTTGGTTTCAAACTGCCTTCCACGGGAGATTACGCCGAATTCAGCGCTCCCCTGCCCGCCGACCTCGAAAAAGCGCTTAATGCCATGAGGAAGTGAAAGAAGATATCCACAACTGTCATTCTGGAGGGAGTCCGCCTCTGGCGGACGACTGAAGAATCTCAGGGTGGGGTAAACGCAACCCCTGTTCAACCTCTGGAGGGTCGAAGGGTGACAATCTCTATAAATAAAAACGGAGGAAAAATCATTCCTTCTCTGTCATTGCGAGGAGTCCGCCGTAGCCTTGGTGCAGGCGGACGACGCGGCAATCTATATAAATGAAACGGAGGTAAATTATGAACAAAGAAGAATTCGAGAAATACGTAGACCACTTCAACAATAAAAGGTACGACGATATCGTCAACTACTTCGCCCCGGACATCACCGTCGAATACTACGATAACGCCCTCGACCCCGCCAGCCCGGCGCGCGTCCTCCATGGTCCGGACGAGTTTATCTCCAGTTATAAAGCCCTCCACGAGTCCGTGAACGAAGTCCTCGAAATCAGGGACTATATCTCGGATGATAAGCTGCTCTTCGTCGAGCTCTGGACTGAGTTCCACGCCTTCAGGGATATGACGGCGTCTCCGGCCCGTCCGGCCCTGAAGAAAGGCGAAACGCTGATTATGACCAACTTCATCCTCTATAACCTTGAAGGTGATAAAATGAAGCGCATCCGCATCGCCCACTTCAGAAACCACCCGCCTGAGGAATCTAAGTATAAGAAATAATATAACAGCGCTATTATTTCTCCCTTTTGTAAAGAGCTTGTCCTGAGCTTGCCGAAGGAGAGCCTTAGAGGAATTTATATTCATATAATCCCCCTCATTCCCCCTTTATCAAAGGGGGAATGAGAAAGAGGGGGCAAAGCCCCCTCTTAAAAACACCCCATTCTTTACTTCCATTCTTTTAATCTCCTCTGTTATTGAAGCTCCCTCCGTCATTCACACCCTCTTCCATCATTCATGCCCCCTTCAATCATTCCTGCTCCCTTCTGTCATTCCCGCCCTCTTCCGCCATTCCCATCTCCTCTGTCATTCCGGCGAAAGCCGGAATCCAGTAATTTTTCCACCAAACCTCTCCATTCGTTCTTACTCCAAAACCTACCCGCCACTGGATTCCTGACCAAACCCTGAACAACACAATCCGATATAAACGACAGACTGCTTCCCGTTGAGGTGCTTTCAAACCAATTCAATATCTTCACTAAAGGTAAATGCTGGAAAAAGAGAATCCTTTTTTGAAGACCCCCCTTTCCTTGCCAAGGAGAGGGGGAGTTTCGTAACTTGGGGGAGAGGATAATAAAAAAGTTAAAGAGAGGTCTCATCCTGAAGGCTCATCCTGAAGGGAAAATTCGGAACCAGGAGGAGAGGATAGTAAAGAATAAAAAGCTAGATATTTTCAGGCTCGGAGTGGTAGAATGAGTAAGAAAAATGAGTGAATCAGTCAGAGTCAGATTCGCGCCGAGCCCCACCGGGAGCGTCCACGTAGGCAATATCAGGACCGCCCTGTTTGCCTGGCTGTTCGCCCGGCACAGCAACGGCAGTTTCCTCCTCCGTATCGAGGACACCGATGCCACGCGTAAGGTAGAGGGTGCGGTAGAACAAATTATGGGCAGCCTCAGGTGGCTGGGGCTCAACTGGGACGAAGGCCCGGACATAGGCGGCCCTTACGCTCCGTACGTACAGTCGGAGCGCCTCGAACTCTACCAGCACGCCGCCCAGCAGCTTATCTCTCAGGGTGATGCCTATTACTGCTACTGCTCCCCGGAGCGTCTCGAGGAAATGCGAGCCGAGCAGGTAAGACGCAAGCAGCCGCCGGGTTACGACCGCCATTGCCGTGACCTGCCCGTGGAAATGTGGGCTGAAAAAGCCGCCGAAGGCATAAAGCCCGTAATTCGCCTGAAGACCCCGCTGGAAGGACAGACCGGGTTTAACGATATCGTCTGGGGTAACGTCAAGTTTGAAAATAAAGAACTCGATGACCTGGTGCTTTTAAAATCGGACGGATTCCCCACCT
The DNA here is from genome assembly GCA_964543495.1 of uncultured Dehalococcoidales bacterium. Taxonomy (GTDB): domain Bacteria; phylum Chloroflexota; class Dehalococcoidia; order Dehalococcoidales; family UBA2162; genus CAYVOV01. The sequence continues at coordinate 7,454 of CAZIYN010000006.1, forward strand.
ATAACCTGGCAAACGTGGTCGACGACCATGCAATGGAAATAAGCCATATTATCCGGGCTGAGGAATTCATCTCCACCACCCCCCATCACCTCCTTCTCTATAAAGCCCTCGGCTACGAGCCGCCTCTGTTCGCCCATGTCCCGATGGTGCTCGGCTCCGACCGCTCTGCGCTGAGTAAGCGGCATGGTGCTGAGTCGGTAGACGAGTTCCGGAAACAGGGCTATTTGCCGGAGGCGATGGTAAACTTCCTAGTCCTTCTGGGCTGGGCGCTCGATGATAAAACGGAAATAATGTCCCTCCGGGAACTGATAGACAATTTTACTCTGGAACGGGTCAGCAAGACGGCGTCCGTATTCAATTACGAGAAACTTGAGTGGATGAACGGCGTCTATATCCGTAATCTGACCCCCGCCGGTTTCATGGAAAGAGCTTTACCCTTCATCGAGGAAGGACTGCCGTCCATTGTAAAAAGACCTCTCGACAGGGACTACATCAAAAAGATATTACCTCTTGTCCGGGAAAGAGCGAAAACCCTTGCCGAGGTCCCCGGTCTGGTGGAGTTTTTCTTCCTGGATAAACTCGAATATGATACCGGACTGCTGATAGGTAAAAATATGGATGCGGATTCCACCGCCAGCGCCCTTTCGGTATCCCTCGAACGCCTTGAAAAACTGGCGGCATTCGACGAGGAATCGTTGGAAAACCTGCTGAGACCGCTGGCTGTCGAGCTTGAATTGAAGACAGGGCAGCTTTTCGGCGCCCTGAGGACTGCCACCACCGGTCTTACGGCGGCACCGCCGCTGTTTCAGACAATGGCTGTACTCGGCAGAGAGAGATGCCTGGAACGGATTAAAGCCGCCCTGGCTAAACTGGAGAACTGAGGAGTTATGTTCTTATGCCCGACTTGAATTCCACCCCCTTACCGGATGATATATACAAAGAAGTGTGCGCCAGGAGCCTGTATACGGTCGATGGCGTATGGTTTCTCGCCGTGGAGGAGAAATACGGCTTCGATGTCGCCTTTGAGATGAACCGGGCGGTCTGGAAAAGAATCAGCCCTATAATCGGCAGAAGGATACTGAAAAACCTCGATATCGAAGGCAAACCTCCTCTGAAAGCTCTTATGGAGCTAATACTTGCCGACCCTATGATACGCGTCCATAGTCCGGAAATAGTAACGCTTACGGATAACCATGCCGTGCTGCGGTTCATCGATTGCCCTGTACAGGTCGCCAGGATAAGAGACGGTAAGGGCGTCTACGACGGAGTACCCGGCTGTTCGACGCTTTTCGAGGCTTATTCACAGCTCATAGACCCCCGCATTAAGGCATGTTGCGTTGCCTGCGCTCCCAGTCCGGAAAACCCGGAATACTGGTGCGAGTGGGAGTTCGAGCTTTCGGAGGAATAAGATAATGTCCGGCCAGACTCCGGCCTCCGGGCCCGGATACATTGCTCTCTATAAATCGGGAGAACTCCGGCAACGTGCGGAAGCCCTCGAATCACGGCTTGCTTCCTGCGATATCTGCCCGCGCGAATGCGGCTCCAACCGCCTGGAAGGAAAGACCGGACGCTGCCGTTCCGGTTATTTACCCCTGGTCTCAACAGTCACCGCCCACCACGGTGAAGAGCCGGTGCTCTCAGGCAGCCGGGGTTCGGGGACAATCTTTTTCGGTAACTGCAATATGCGCTGCGTATTCTGCCAGAACTTCCAGATAAGCCAGGACCATAAAAATCAGAAAAAGAATGCGGTTGAAATAAAAAAACTGGCGGAACATATGCTCTATCTCCAGGACGAGCTTGGCTGTCACAATATCAACTTCGTCTCTCCCACGCACTTCGTCCCCCAGATAGTCAGGGCTCTGCTTGAAGCCGTGCCGATGGGGCTGCATATACCCCTCGTCTATAATACCGGTGGATACGATTCCGTTGAAACGCTTCGGGAACTCGGTGGTGTAATCGATATTTACCTGCCGGATTTGAAGTACGCTTCCGTTAAGATGGGTAAAAAATACTCCAGGGTCAGGGATTATCCTTCTCATGCCCGGGCGGCAATCAAAGAAATGTACCGGCAGGTCGGGAATCTTGAGGTCGATGATTACGGCATCGCCGTAAAAGGCGTCATTGTCCGCCATCTGGTGCTTCCCAACCGTATCGCCGGCAGTGTCGATTCGCTGACATGGCTGGCAAAAGAGGTCTCTCTCGGGGTAGCTGTAAATGTTATGTCCCAGTACCATCCGGCGCACTATGCTCATGAGTACCCGGAGCTTTCAAGGAAAATAACGAATAAAGAATACACGGAGGTTGTGGAGACGGTATATAAGCTGGGTCTTGAAAACGGCTGGCTGCAGAGAATGAGCTCCCCCCCGAAATACCTGCCGGACTTCAATAGAGACGGCGACCCGTTTCAGGAGGAATGATATAAACCGGGCTAAGGCGCTCTTACCATATATTCTCCGCTGATGAAATCGCCGCCCCCGCTTTTAATAACAACCGTATGCCGGCCGGTTCCTTCCGCCGTTATCCTGAAGTATCCTCTCGTGGTATCCCGCTCTTCCGCCGTTATTTGCTTGGTGCTGACTTCCTCGCCGTCAATCTCCAGGGTCCAGGTAGTCCGTACGCCTCTGTAACCCTTATTGTCCATCCGGAATTCGAATAATACGTATTCTCCCGCGGTAACCTCGGAGGGAGTGATTTCTAAATCACGCACGACAAAATTGTCGGCTTCGCTGTTGCAGGACGGGATAAAGCTGCAGAAAATTACTGACAATGCAAGGACAAATACAACGTACGGTCTCGGCATGACCGGACTCCTTCCCTGCCGGATAGAGGAAATCCTTATAAAGAGACGGGTTAATTGTGCCTTTTACGCCTGACGAAGGCGAACTTGATTTTTTTACCGTTGCGTTTGGTATCTTTCTTATTTACATTCTCGACGAATGTTTTTAAATCTTTTTGTTTTTTCTCAGCCATGTTAAACCTTTACCGATTTATCTTTGGGTAACGCTTCATTTTAACACACGCCTGAAATTAAGGAAAGTCCCCCTTGAAAACACCCCGATTGAAAGTGATGCAAAATCACACAAGATGTCATTCTGGAGGAAGTTTATCCTGAGCTTGTCGAAGGGAAGAATCTCAGGGCGGGGTTAACTTATTACCTCATCCACTTGTTTATCTATATACCAGCCCGCCTCCCTTAAGGTATCTTAAGAGGGGTTCACGCCCCTCTTAAAACCCCTACAATTTGTCATTCCGGCCCTCTTTTGTCATTCCGGCCCTCTTTTGTCATTCCGGCCCT
>CAZIYN010000006.1:10848-22992 GCA_964543495.1 uncultured Dehalococcoidales bacterium
TCTTTTGTCATTCCGGCCCTCTTTTGTCATTCCGGCCCTCTTTTGTCATTCCGGCGAAAGCCGGAATCCAGTAGACCGTTACATCTTCCTGTCTATACCGGCGTATCTCAAACATACCGTTATTAAAGATGCGGTTTGCAGAGGATTTCCTTTATCTTGAGGTCGAAAAAGTCGTTCGTATTCACCGGGCTCATTACCACCGCAGTATCGGCTCCCCTGCCGGAGCCCGCCACGCAGATAACGTCCTCGCCCACCGTAATCAGCCCGGCATCCGCCGCCATAACGGCAATCTCGCAGACGACCTTCGTCCCCTGTCCGAATATCCTCAGCGTGCTGGCGATTACGTCGCCGAGAAGGTGCATGTTGAACTTCTTCCGCATCGCTCCGCCGATACCCGTGAAAGCGTGCGATGTCGTCAGAATCGTGGCGCCTTTACTCTCAATCTTTTTCCTGTTTTCCTCGGTAAGCTCCTGGACATTGGGTTCTCTCATACCTGTAACATGACTCACCGCTACCACTTTCATGCCCTCGAAAACGTCCACCGCCTTAGCCGCCGTGCCTCCTTCGGTAGTGGCTACCACCACCGTCTTTATTCCCAGTTCCTGCGCCCTTTCTTTGGCGATGCGCAGTGCCTCGTCGGTATTCTCTTTTCCTGGATTATCGAAATAGACTATCTTTCCTTCCATTTCCCTTTGATTCCTCCTTTTTAATATATAAATGAGTGCTAATAGACTACCGCTAACGCGGTCTTCAGGTCAAGTGAAAAACACTGTATTTATTGTTCGGCTGTTATAAGGTGTTTTACGAAAAAGTCCAGCACCGCCTGCTCAATTTCCTCGATAGAAGGGTTAATCGGGATTCCTTTAATCGTACTGAATCCATGCCCGGCATTTTTTACCGTGATTAAGGTCGCCTCCAGCCCGGTCTCTTTATATGCCTCAAGCATTGCCTCGGACTGCTTTAAACCGACAACGATGTCTTTATCGCCATGGACCATCAATAGCGGCGGGTCGTCAGCGGATACATATGTGACCGGGCTGGCTTTTACGTATACATCCGGTATTTCTTCCTTTGTACCGCCCAGGAATTTGGACTCGACTGTAAAATCGGTCCGCTCGGTGTATTCACCCATAATCGCGAAATCACTCGGGCCATAATACGAACAGACCGCCTGTACCCTGCTTGAATATGCTCCCCAGCCGCTGTTCCCTTCGAGCCCCGCCGTTTCATCGGCACAGCCGAGCATCATTACCAGGTGCCCGCCGGCGGAACCGCCCCAGATACCTATTTTTTCCGGGTCGGCGCCGTATTTCTCGGCGTGGGCTCTTACCCACCTGATGGCGCATTTACAGTCCTCGACCGCCGCCGGGAAGGTAGCCACGTCGCTCAGCCTGTAGTTGATGCTGATTCCGAGGAAACCTCGTCTGGCAAGGATTTCGGCCTTGCCCGGATATTTGTCCCCGGTCTGCCAGCCTCCTCCGTGAATAAAGACGACCACCGGCATCGGCTCCATTACGGGGGTATCCGGTACATACATATCCAGCTTCAGAGGAATGCCGTCCACCCTCGCATATTCGATATTGCGGATTACTCTCACCTCGGTGACAGGTATGGTCGGCGGTTCGGTTTCTTCTTCCTCGGTTATCCGTAATACTGGAGGTACCTCCATCTCACTGTCAGCCGGTGCCGCGTGTGATGTATCCGCCGTCTCTTCCTCTAACCCGCTTATATCTACTGAAGGAACAGTCTCAAGCCCGCAGGCTGAGAGAACCGCAGCCGTCAGTATTATTGCCAGTACGATAGAAACAGACTTTAAATTCATTCTCATAAAATTATAGAGTATATCGTCCTTCGTGTCAGGTATGTCCTGCTTGCATCACCTGTCATCCTGAATCTCTCCCATTTGTCATTCTGGAAAGAATCTGCCATACTCCGCTTCTGGAGAGTGGTCTTGTATCATAAGTACCATTTTTGTGACTTTTTGTCATACCGACGAAAGTCGGTATCCAGAAATCATGCCTGAATATACTATCCTGGATTCAGGTTTTCACCGGAATGACGACTCTTAATACAAAGCTCTCATAGCTGGAGAGGGGAGTTGAGGAGAGAGAGGGCGGGGGGATAGTAATAATAAACAGCCGGAGCCGAATGTAACTCTCAGTCGTTTTACTTTACTATTATCCTTACCGGGCGTTATACTGTAGCTGGAATCATCACAGGCTTGAAAAAAGGAAAAATGAATAAAGTTGGTATTCTTTACCATCCTTTAAAAGAGGAGGCTGTTCCTCTTACAGAAAGGCTCGAAAAATATCTGAAAGACAGGTCGATTTCCACCTGGACCTGTTCCGCCTGGGAAGTGGAAGATGCCCGCTCTCTTATGAACGGCACAGATATCGTCCTGAGCATCGGCGGGGACGGAACCATTCTCCGGGCAGCCCAGGCAATCGTCCCGGGACCCACCCCTATTACCGGTATAAATATCGGGAATCTCGGGTTTATGACCGAACTCAGCGTCGACGAAGCCGAAGAAAAACTTACCGCTCTGCTGGCGGGAGAAGGCTGGATTGACGAGCGTTTCCTCCTCCAGGCAGAACTTACTTTTGAGAATGACGAAAAGAAGCAGCCGCAGAAGTTCTACGCTCTCAACGATGTAGTTGTAGCCCGGGGAGCGGTAGCGCGGGTAATCTACGCGGAAGCTAAAATCGATGGTGAACTCCTTACTACCTATAAAGCCGACGGCGTAATAGTCGCCACCGCTACCGGCAGCACCGGATACGCTCTGGCAGCAGGAGGCCCGATTCTCCATCCGCAGGCCGAGGAACTGCTCCTTGTCCCGATAACTCCCCACCTCAGTTCCGGCTATTCACTGGTATTGCCGGCTGCCGCCGAGGTCAAGCTGCGCCTGAGTATCACTCATCCGGCGACTCTCAGTGTCGACGGGCATATAAACCTACCCGTATCCGAGGAAGTTGTTATTACGGTAAAACACAGCACAGATACAGTCCGCTTCCTGAGGATTCATCCGAGGAGCGCTTTTTACAGTTCACTGGAACAGCGGCTGAAAGGAAAGCAGTGAAGTGGACGGGGTTGAGAAAGCAAAAATATCGGACGCTCCGCGGATACACAGGCTGATTAATTATTTTGCAGACCAGGGGCTGATGCTCCCCCGCTCATTAAGCGAGATATACGAAGATATCAGGGACTATTTCGTTATCAAGAACGGCGGAGATATTATCGCCTGCGCATCTTTACACATCAACTGGGCGGACCTCGCCGAGATAAAATCGGTAGCCGTCGCCGAGAACATGCAAAAACAGCGTATAGGCGAAAAGCTTATCCGTGCCTGTCTGGAAGAGGCGAAGGAAATCGGCATACCCACAATCTTCTGCCTGACCTATCAGCCCGGTTTCTTTGAAAAATTCGGCTTTACCCGGCTGGATAAAATGGAACTTCCCCAGAAGGTCTGGAATGAATGCTTCCGCTGTCCCAAGTTCCCGGACTGCGATGAAATAGCCCTTATATACAACCTTGAGTCGGAGAGCTGAGCATGGACAGGGGAAAAACGTTATCCAGTAACAGAATCTTTGAAGGCCAGGTGGTAAACCTCAGGGTAGACAGGGTGCGGTTACCCGACGGACATGAGTCTACGAGAGAAGTAATCGAGCACAGTGCCGCCGTGGCTATCATCCCGATAGATACAGAAGATAACATCCTTCTCGTCAGGCAGTACCGCTATGCGCCGGAAAAAGAGCTGCTGGAGATACCCGCCGGCGGTATAGACGGCGATGAAACCCCGGAAGAGGCGGTACGCCGGGAAATGCAGGAAGAGACCGGCTATCTGCCCGGTAAGGTTGAAAACCTGGGTGGGTTCTATTCTACACCCGGTTTCTGCGACGAATACCTTTATCTTTACCTCGCCGCCGAACTCACTCCCGGCAGGTTGTACGCCGAGGACACCGAAGGTATCACCGTGATACCCACTCCGCTTAAAGATATCCCCGGGCTTATCGAGTCCGGAAGTATCTGTGACGCCAAGAGTATTGCCGGACTGCTCACTTACATCCAGCACAGAAAGAATCACTGAAGAATATTCGGGAAGAAGCCTCTATGTCGCCTGATGAATCCAGCGATATCACCGTAAAACAGGGCAAGAGACCGCGTTATTTTTACGGATGGAATATAGTCGGCGCTGCCTTTCTCGCCCAGCTGTCCTATGCCGAACACTTCTCTTCGATACTCGGCTTCTACTTTAAACCTCTGAATGCCGAATTCGGCTGGAGTCGCAGCGCAATGGCCGCCGTCCAGACTATCGCCCGCGTAACCGAGGCCCTTATAGCCCCCATAACCGGGCCCATTATCGACCGCTATGGACCGCGTGTACTGATGCCTGTAGGCGCCGCGGTAGTCGGGCTGGCAATGATGGCGATAACCCAGATGACTGCTATCTGGCAGTTCTACCTCCTGCGCGGAGTCATTTCAGCCGTGGGTTTTGCCTTAATGGGAGGCATGGTAATCAATGTAGCCGTTAGTAACTGGTTCGTTAAAAAACGCGGCCGCGCCATTGCCATCAGCCGTATCGGCAGCAACCTGAGCAGTATTATTTTTATCCCGGTCACCGTCTTCGTTATCGCCGCCTCCGGCTGGCGGACGATGTTTTTCATCTTCGCCGTCGTTACCTGGCTGGTAGTCCTTATTCCTTCGGCGCTTATTATGCGCCGCCGGCCCGAAGATATGGGGCTTTACCCCGACGGTATCCAACCGGGTCCGGCGGAAATAAAGAGCCGTGAAAACGAAAAAGAGGAGCAGACCGGCCCGGATTCCGTTGGCCCGGAACCGGTCTGGACCCGCCGGGAAGTCCTCAAGACCTCGAGCTTCTGGTTGCTGTCGCTTTCCTTCGGCATTAACAGCATGGCTTTTCAGGGTATAAATCTCAGTCTGGCTCCCTATATTCAGGACCTTGGCTATAGCGAGGCGATGCTTGCTTCCGTTATGACCTTTCGCTCGATAATGGGGGCAACCACCCTGCTTTTCGTGGGATTTCTTGCCGAGCACGCCGACCGTATACTGGTTCGTATCGTTCCCTTCATCTTCCAGGGTGCGGCGGCTTTTCTTCTGATTCTTGCCGGGAAAACTATATTTCTCTGGACGGCAATCGCTCTGTACGGCCTGAGTATATCCAGTATAATGGTAATACAGGAAGTCCTCTGGGCTAATAACTTCGGTCGGCTCAGCCTCGGAGTTGTAAGGTCTCTTGCCTTCCTCGTCGCCTTCGGTTTCGGCGCCTCCGGTCCTGTTGCCATTAACGCCGTTTTCGATATCCTGGGTTCTTACCATCCGGCATTCTACGCGATTATCGGATTATCAGCTGTGGCAGCTTTCACGATGGCGATAGTGCGCCCGCCCAAACCGAAACGCCTTGCCACTGCCACCGGGTTGGCATCAGGGGCAGGATAACCCGTCTATCCCATCGGTCCCAGCCGTCTGCCGCCGATAAGGTGCAGGTGGAGATGGTGTACCTCCATCCCGCTTTCCTTTCCGCAGTTGATTACCAGCCGGTAGCCGCTCCCGGCAACGCCCTCGCTCTTCGCCAGCTCGTTCGCCACCTTGACCAGCTCGCCAATCAGAGGCATTTCTTCATCGGGGATTTCGGCAACGGTCGGGATGTGCTTCCTGGGAATAATCTGGATATGGGTCTTTGCCGCGGGATTGATATCGCGGAAAGCGATTATCTCATCGCCTTCGTAAACTCTCTCGGAAGGTATTTCATCGGAAACGATTTTACAGAAAATACAGTCTTCCATCTCTCACCTCTGTTTAAACATAAGTCCACCAGAATGCTATCACAGGAATAAAATCTCATCAAGACCGGGCAGCTTCCCTCCAATCTTGACTCGACTTCCTGCACAATACTAAAATGTTACCACTCAAAAGGCGGTTTTATAATGGATGTACAGATAAAACTTGTGCCTGCCTGGGAGGTGGACCCGGGGCCGGCGTATGAAATGGTACGGGAAATCGGGCCCGGAGAGAACGGGTTCGGAAATAGTGCCTGGAATGTCCCGTTTAAGGAGTTCCCGGACTACCTTAAACGGCTTAAAAATGGTGCTTCAGGTGTCGGCCTTAAACCGGGATATGTACCCCAGACAGCATTCTGGCTGATGGTTGATGACCGGCCAACGGGTATTACCAAGCTGAGACATTATCTGACCGATGCTCTGCGTGAGCACGGAGGGCATATCGGCTACTGTATCCGCCCGACCGAGCGGGGTAAGGGTTACGGTAACACAATCCTTGCGTTAACTCTGGTTGAAGCACGGAAAATAGGAATAGAAAAGGTAATGCTGACATGTAATGAGAACAATATCCCGTCGCGGCTGATGATAGAAAAAAACAGCGGTGTCCTTGAGAAAGTTAAAGACCGGAGCTGCTATTACTGGATAGATATCGGGTAACAGGAATTGTAATAGAACAGGGGGTCTTTAAGAGGGACTTACCTTATTTTGCCATTCCGTGCTTGACCTGCCCATCGTACTCCGCCTCTGGCGGGTCGAAGGGCGGCAGTCTCCCCCTTCTGTCATTGCGAGGACGAAGGACGCGGCAATCCGGGAGGCGGGGTCTACACCCACCCTGAGATTCTGCCGCCTGCCGAAGCTCCAGTCCACTGGAGTGAAGGCGGGAGAGCGGGAATAGATATAATAATAAAGAACATGTGGTTAATACCTTATGAATAGACGTCTCTCACTGCTATACGGCCATATTGACAATAAAGTGTTAATTATATAGGATTTACTAACCTTAACAAAATCTTAACGTATGAAATATATGAATTATTTCTTTCGAACGCATTCTTAACAATTACATACATAAAATTTCCTGTAAATTTTCATGCAAGAAAGGTTGATATCATGAAAAAAAGCTGGCGGCTGATTTATGCATTCATTCTTGGTCTGTTACTGATGTCGGGAATGCTGTCTTTCCCGGCACCGGCAATGGCTCAGGGTGAAGGTTCCATATCCGGTACCGTTGTCGACGCCGTGACCTCTGATCCCATTCCAAATGTTCGGATATGGGTTACAGACTTTGAAACAAACCAGATGGTTGGTGGCACATATACTGATGAATCTGGTAACTACTCCGTATTATTACCCACAGGCACCTATAAAGTAAGAGCTTATCCCTCTGCAACAGGTTTAAATTATTTCGATGAGTTCTATGACAAAAAATACAGCATGAATATCGCAGACCCCGTCTCTGTTACTGCTCCCGATGATACTCTGAATATTAATTTCAGTCTGGAAATGGCAGGTACTATTTCAGGGACCGTTATTGATGCCGATACTCTGGAGCCTGTCTAGGGTGTTCGCGTTTCGGCTTCAATCTATGAGATCAACCAGTGGGTCAATTCCGGTGTTACCGACCTAAATGGTAACTACACCGTAAAAGTACCGACCGGCGTTTATAGAATTAGAGCAAACGCCTCCTTGTTCGGACTAAACTATATTGATGAGTACTATGATGACACCCGGAGCATGACCGAAGCCTTACCGGTTTCGGTCACTGCCCCCGGTGATACACCCGCTATAAACTTCGGTTTGAAACCGATAGGTTCCGTATCGGGCACGGTTATAGACGCTGCCACATCTCAACCGATTCCGAATCTTCAAATACTGGCCACCGGTTATGATGTAAATCAGGTATTTGGCAGCACTTATACCGATGTCAATGGGGACTACAGCCTGAATCTGGCTTCAGGCATATACAAAATAAGAGCTTACCCCCCTGCAACCGGACTTAATTATTATAGTGAGTACTTTGATAATAAATATGAATCAACCGATGCTGATCCCGTTGAAGTCATTGCCCCCGGTAATACTCCAGATATCGATTTCAGTCTTGAGCCTTCAGGTCTTCCGGGTACTATTTCCGGTACGGTAATTGACAGTGATACGTCCTTACCCATTGCCCACATCTTTATTATTGCACTGGACTGTGAGACTCGCCAGATTGCAGGCAGGGCTTACACGGACGGCTCGGGCAGCTATACGATATCCGTACCCGCCGGCAATTACTGGGTAGGTAATATGTCCATCTCGTCTTCCCCGAACTATGTTAATGAGTACTTCGATAACGTATGCAGCCTGGTTGATGCAACCGCGGTTTTCGTTACATCTCTGAATGATACTCCGAATATTAACTTCAGCCTGGAAATAGGGGGTGTTATATCGGGTACGGTTATTGATGCCGTGTCTCTTACTCCTGTTCAAGGGATGCCCGTATCGGCTTTAATTTATGAAACCGACCAGTGGGTTGAATCCGATATAACCGATGAAAATGGGAATTTTTCGATTGTAGTGTATACCGGAACTTATAAAATATGGGCGAACGGTACTATATCGAGACTGGATAATTATGTTGATAAGTACTACGATGATACATACGAAATGAGTGAAGCGCTCCCCGTTGCAGTCACCGCACCTGATATCCTTCCCGGTATAGATTTCGTGCTCGACCGTTTATATGAGACTCCACCCGGTGAAAACGTTCAGGTAACCGACCCTGATATAGGCGTCACTGTTGAATTCGGTAGCGTCAGCGAGGGCGGAGATACCAGCATCGTCATATCCGATGAAGAACCGGCTCCAACCGCCGGATTCGAGTTCCAGGGACAATACTATGATATAGTCACCACGGCTACATACTCGGACACCATAACCGTATCCATAGGTTATGATGATACGGGAATGACACCGGAAGAAGAGGATGCCCTGCGCCTGTATCACTGGAACGGCTCGGAGTGGGAGGATGTAACGCTGCTGCCAGTTGACACTGCAAACAACCTGATAACCGGAGAGGTTTCTTCATTATCATGGTTTGCCATAGGTACTCCGCCTTCCGTGACCTGGCTGCCGCCTCTAACCACTCAGGAAATATATGTAGCTCAGGATGGCAGCACCATTCCCGTGAAATTCCGGTTAACGGATACTGATGGTAATCCGGTTACGGATGCCGGTGTAACCGTTACCGTTACCAGAGATAGTGACGGACTCGTAGCCCTCTCGGGCATCGTTGTATACGAGCCTGATATCCCGGGCTATAAAATAAACGCCCAGACAAAAGACTGGGAACTCGGTGAATACACCATAAAACTCTCGGTTAACAAGGATGCCGGTTATGGACTGAGTCTTGTCGAGAAAGGACAGGCAAAAGGAAAAGATAAATAGCTTTACACCGGTATGACAGGTAATAGTATTGGGGTGTTTTTAAGAGGAGCGTACGCTCCTCTTAAGTTTCCTTAAGGGCGGTTTACACGCCGTAGCCTTGGCGTAGGCGCGGAGGGTTGGGTATAGATATAATAAAGAATACCCAGCTGGTATCTAATGAAATGTATTTTACTGTGATATAATATTCCCAAAAGCAGTAGAGGTGAATCGGATGATTGCTCAGGCTGTGAAAGTATACCTTTGCCTCGGCTCGAATATGGGAAACCGCCAGGGTAACCTGGATAAAGCGCTGGACTACCTCTCCCAGAGACAGCCCCTCGGAGAAATCTCATCGGTATATGATACCGAACCGGTCGGCAATACTGAGCAGCCTCGCTTTTTAAACCTCTGCTGCGAAATCTTCACCCGCCTTTCACCGGAAGAACTCCTGAAACTTGTCAAGGGTATAGAGACCAAGCTGGGGAGGGCAACTCCTAACGCCCCCAATATGCCGCGTCCCATGGATATCGATATCCTGTTTTATGGCGACCGGGTGGTAAACACCGAAGACCTGATAATCCCCCACCCCAGGCTGACGGAGAGAGCTTTCGTCCTGGTACCCCTCGCCGAGATTGCCCCTGATTTCGTCCACCCTGTAAACGGCAGGACAGTCAGAGAAATGCTCGGCGAAATAACCGAGACTCAGGGAGTCCTCAAATGGGAAACCGAATAGGAGAATAATGTATCGGGTATCTATAGAAAGGCATTTCGATGCCGCTCACTATCTCAGGGATTATCAGGGTAAATGTGAAGCCCTGCACGGGCACCGCTACCGGGTAATCGTAAAAGTGGAAGCACCGCAGGTCGATGAGATAGGCCTGGCTTACGACTTTACAATACTGAAACGTCACCTCGACGATATTCTGGACAGGTTCGACCATACCTGCCTGAATGACGTGTCGCCTTTCGATGAAATAAATCCGTCTTCGGAGAATATCGCCTTCACCGTTTACAGCGAGCTTGCTCCGAAACTGAAAGACGCCCCGGCTTCCCTGACCTGCGTGGAAGTATATGAGTCTCCTGATAGCTGGGTCGGTTACAGCCCGGACTAGCGCTGGTCGGGCGGCAGCAGGTTGGGAATGGCATCTACTATCGGGTAACGCTCGTTGCACTTGCCGCAGTAAAGAGAGCCGCTGAGAATTTCTTTCTCATCCTCTTTTTCAACCGTAAGTTCAAGCTCTCCCTTGCATACCGGGCAGGCTAGAATATCCATCAGCTCTTTTTTCATAGGACGATTATAGCATACGATATCGTGATATACCCGACCTCTTTTGCATACCTTTGGATTTATTTTGTTTCTTAAAGGGTTACTGTTTCCGCCGTCATCATAGACTGGATTGTTGCCGGCATGGTCGTCGGACTACCCACCCTGATTTTGTCGATAAAGTCGAAATATTTAAGGCAGGTCGTGCAGGCAAGTATTTCCACGCCCTGTTCTTCGAGCTTTTTAATATGGTTCAACACGCTGGAACCTTCGCAAACCAGGCGCACTCCGGTATTTAAAAATATCATTTTTACCGGTTTTTCGGCGCTGTCTGCCAGAATGCGTAAAAAACTTCCCATAAGCATACCGCCCAGCTCATCATCGCCTTTTCCCATCACGTCGGAAGTTATCAGAAACACTTTGGAACTCATGTTAAGCCTCCGTCTACCCCGCGATTTCCTTCTCCACCCGTCTCCAGATATCCAGGAACTGTGTCAGTATCCGGGCGGTAGCTCCCCAGATAACTTCACCCTTATAGTTATAGAAATATCCCGTTATTATCTTCCCGTCCTCGTCGGTCTCCGTTTCATGTCTCAGGTTGTCTTTATCCAGCAGCGCCGTCACCGGCACTTCGAGCAGTCTCTCCACTTCCTTCGTGTCGACTTTGAACTCGTAAGGCCATGGAATAATGCCCACGTAAGGAGAAATCAGGTAATTGGTATGCACGGTTAGCATATCGTCCAGCTCGCCTATAACCTCTACATCGCTCGCGTCCAGGTCTATCTCTTCCTTGGCTTCTCTCAGAGCCGTATCCTGAAGCGTCAGGTCCTCTATTTCATATGCCCCGCCGGGAAATGATATCTGCCCCTTGTGGTCGCGTACCGTGTCCGTCCTCTTCGTGAACATAATATAGTACTCCCCCTCCTTTTCGAACAGCGGCAGCAGGACCGCAGATGATGTGGGATTTCCCACTACGTGATGTCTCTTCTTCGTAAACAGGTCTTTCTTCTGCCGAAGGGAAAGTGCTTCTTTAAGTTGCTCTATCATTGCTTTTTATAGTATCACTACGTTTTGTGCAGTTCAAATGTTTCAGAATAATTGGTATCGTATAGTTACGGCTGATTTTAAGTGCTATCCCCTTACCCCCTTTCAAACAGTTCCTTCTATCGCCTGCGATTATTCTTTTGTTCGAAAGGGGAAAGAAGTTTTAGAGAGGGGGTGAGGTGAAAAAACATCAACCGATTTATAGCGGTATCGAATTATTTACCGTCGATAGACTAAGGTTTGCGCCGATACCGATGATACTGTATACTTTCACACTGAAAACACAAAGCGTAAAAGGGAGAAAACCAGATGTCGGGAATACTTGAAGGTCTTAAAGTAGTTGCCATGGAGCATATGGAGGCGGTACCGGTCGCCACCCTCTGGATGGCCGACTGGGGTGCGGATGTATTGAAAATAGAGCCTCTCACCGGTGATATGTTCCGCGGTCTGCAGGCTGCCCACGGCACCACCACTGATATCAGGCGCCAGGGTGGCGATGTCAGGTGGACGTTCCAGTTGATTAACAGGAATAAAAAGAGTATGACCCTCAACCTGAAAACGGAGAAAGGACTGGAAATTCTCCATAAGCTGGTCGAAACAGCCGATGTATTTATGTCGAACTTCACGCCGGATGCC
>CAZIYN010000007.1:0-22238 GCA_964543495.1 uncultured Dehalococcoidales bacterium
CGATAGACATATGCCTTCCGGTGTCAGGCGGATTTCTCTAGTCGATACCTTTATGGACGAAGCCGAAGAAAGTTTACGGGTTGCCCGAGCGATGGGAGAGCGACTGTCCAGCGTAAGGCTCGATACTCCGCGAGAACTGGGAGGAGTTACAGCCGAACTGGTGAAGAAGGTACGCGATAGACTCGATAAAAACGGATTCAGTGATGTGGGTATCTTTGTCAGCGGAGGTATAAATCCGGAACGCATTACAGAATTCATAAATTATGGTGCACCAATAGACGGTTTCGGTATCGGTAGTTATATCAGTGGTGCCAGACCTATAGATTTCACTGCCGACCTCCATGAGGTAGACGGAAAACCGATTGCAAAACGTGGCAGGACTCCTGGTATAACATCCAATCCGCGTCTGAAACGAATCATTTAACAGGTCCTCAGGCATTTAAAACTTCCATTTGACAGATAAATTGGTGTATATTATAATGATTCTAGATGCAAATGAATAGCAATAGCATATAGAGGGTAATAAATATGGACGTAGCACAAATCGAAAATAAAGAGCTTCTTAATACTGCGGGTCTGAGGAACACCAACCAGCGTGGTCTTATACTGGATATTATCCGTCAGGGAAAGGGGCACCTGGATGCCGATGAAGTGTTCAGGCGCGCCCGTATCAAACAGCCGCGCATCAGTCTTTCTACCGTTTACAGGACACTTCAGAAACTGAAACAACTAGAGCTTGTTGAAGAGCTTCATTTCGATGAAACACATCATCATTATGAAATTAAGTCCCCTACCGAACACCATCACCTCATATGCCAGGAATGCGGAAGGGTAATCGAGTTCGAATACCCGTTATCTCGCATTATAAAACGTGATGTCCCGGAAGCGAAGGACTTTGAGATTAGAAACAGTGATATTCAGATAACGGGCTACTGTTCGGCTTGCAAAGAAAACTTTTAATTACATGATAGAAAGGAAAGGATTCAGATATATGCCAGATGAGAAAATCATGCCTTTAACGAAGTTACACGCCGGGCAGTCCGGTAAGGTGATTGAAATCGAAGGCGGACAAAATATATTGAGTCGTCTTAATGGACTTAATATCAGGATAGGCAAAGAAATAACAAAGATTAGTTCCATGCTTATGCGGGGTCCGGTTACGGTGGAGGTAGGAAATTCCAGGATTGCCATAGGTTACGGAATGGCAAAACGCATAATGGTAAAGCCGCAGGTATAAAATATGACCTATCATAACGCGGACAGCAAGTCCGCTGTAATTGATAAATCGAAAATAAAACGCATACTTCTTATGGGAAATCCCAACGTGGGTAAAAGCGTGGTATTCTCCAGATTGACCGGTGTCGATGTTGTCACTTCCAACTACCCGGGGACCACAGTCGGTTACAGCCAGGGATATATGCAAATCGATGGTGAGAAAGTTGAAGTGGTCGACGTTCCCGGTACCTATACCCTGGAGCCTACGAGCGAGGCTGAGGAAATCGCATCCAGAATGCTTGATACCGGAGACATCGTGATAAACGTTGTCGACGCTACGAATCTCGAAAGGAATCTATACCTTACCCTCCAATTGCTGGAGCACAGTATCCCGGTAATAATAGCGCTTAATATGTGGGATGATACCAGACACAGGGGTATCAATATCGACCTCGATAAGCTGAGAGAATTTTTAAAAGTACCGGTCATTCCCACGGTTGCTGTCAGCGGAGAAGGTATAAAGGAACTTGTTGAAAATTTGGTTCTGGCCGCATCACCGGATACAACTACCCGTTCCAACGATGAACGCTGGCAGCTTATCGGCAGTATCATCGAACAGGCCCAGCAGGTAACCCACCGGCACCACACCTGGCGTGAAAGACTGAGTGATGCTACGGTCAGTCCCCTGACCGGCGGGTTGATTGCGGCAATTATCCTGGGCGGTTCCTTCTGGATAATCCGTTTTATAGGCGAGAGTCTAATCGGGTATGTACTCGACCCCCTGTTCAATATATTATGGTCGCCGGTGGTAATGAAAGTAAGTGACCTTCTTAACGGGTCGGGGCTGCTACACGAGATACTGGTAGGAAAATTCATAGGCGGTGAAATACACTTCGTCGAGTCGCTGGGGTTATTAACAACCGGAATATATGTTCCCCTGGCGATGGTTCTGCCATACGTGCTTTCATTTTACCTTGTCCTCGGCATCCTAGAGGACTCGGGATATCTTCCCAGGCTCGCTGTACTCGTCGATACCTTAATGCACCGTCTGGGTCTTCATGGTTTCGCAATAATCCCCAGTATGCTCGGGCTGGGATGTAACATACCGGCGGTCCTGGCTACGCGCATCCTGGAAAGCAAGAGGGAGAGATTCATTGCGGCAACGCTCATATCCATCGCCATACCCTGTGCGGCTCTTCAGGCGATGATTTTCGGTCTGGTAGGACAGCACGGTATCCAGTACGTGGCTATAGTGTACGGTACTCTCTTTATTGTCTGGATAATCCTGGGGGTAGTCCTCAACAGGTTCGCCCGGGGATTCAGTCCCGAACTTCTGATTGAGATTCCTCCGTACCGTTTTCCTTCGGGAAGGGCACTTTTCCACAAGTTGTTTATGCGTACGTCCGGCTTTGTAAAAGAAGCATTTCCAATCGTGCTCGGAGCAGTTCTGGTAATCAATGTACTATATTTTCTAGGAGTATTCGACGTTATCGCTAATTTCACGGCACCGGTAGTAACCGGTCTTCTGGGTCTTCCGAAAGAAGCTGTCACGGCTATAGTAATCGGGTTCCTGAGAAAGGATGTGGCACTGGGAATGCTTGCTCCTCTATCACTTACTCCCGGACAACTGGTGGTGGGCAGTGTCGTCCTGGCAATGTTTTTCCCCTGTATTGCCACATTCGTCGTATTGATAAGGGAACTCGGTATAAAAGATATGCTGAAATCGTTCGCAATAATGGTAGTTGTTGCGATAGCTGTCGGAAGTCTGCTGAACCTGATTCTTTAAGTCACCTCTAACAATCGATTTGCCTCGACACAACCTTCGAGATATAATTAGCAATCGACACTTCCTCATAGAGGTGAGATATTGTCCTGGTTTTATTACTTCGGCAGGTTCTTAATCAGAGTAACCCTGTTTCTTTTTACCAGTACGCATGTCACCGGTAAAAAGAACCTGCCTGAAAAAGGTCGTTTGCTGGTGGTGGCGAATCACCTTAGTCTCGCAGATCCTCCGTTACTGGGCGCCTGTCTGAGCAGAAAAGCAATTTTTATGGCTAAAGAAGAGCTCTTCAGACACTGGTTTACAAGGTATTTTATTCGAGGCTTCGGCGCTTTTCCGGTATCCCGCGGTCAAATGGACAGGAAGGCAATAAGAAGAGCGGAGCGGGTACTGGATAACGAATTCGTACTGGTAATGTTTCCCGAGGCAACCAGAAGTATCGACGCGCGGTTGCAGAAGGCATATTCCGGTTCCACTTTAATCGCCCTCAGGAACAATACTCCGATTCTTCCCGTAGGCATAACAGGCACCGAAAATGTAAAAGGCTATCAGTGGATATTTAAACGCCCCCGGCTTACCGTTACTATAGGTAATCCGTTTACTCTTCCCGAAGCGGAGGGAAAAATTTCCAGACAAGTACTCGATGAAAGAACCGACTATATGATGAAACACATTGCCGAACTGCTGCCTGAAAAGTACCGGGGAGTATACGAAGAAAACGGAGCAAAAGATGCAGTTCAGGGTTGAAAAATCGTCCTCCTCCGGTTTCTGCTCCGGTGTGAAAAGAGCTATCGAGATTGTGGAGAAAGCCGCCCGTGAACGCGGGGAAGTGGAAACGCTTGGAGCAATCGTTCACAACCAACAGGTCCTGAAACGGCTGGAGGATATCGGTGTAAAAGTGGCGGAAAGTATCGATGATATTAAGGGAGATACGGTCGTTATAGGCGCTCATGGAGTAAGCCCGCAGGTGGAGGGAGAACTCAGGGAAAGGTTCGTCGAGGTTATAAGCACCAGTTCCTGTCCATTCGTGCACCGTGCTCAGACTGCTGCCAGCAGGCTGGCAAAAGACGGGTTTTTTACCATAATCTACGGTGATGCCAACCATCCCGAAGTAAAGGGAATACTCGGCTGGGCCGAAGGGAAAGGACTGGCAACTCTACATAGCCGTGTTATCAGAGAACTGGACCCGCTACCGAGACGCCTCGGCATTTTATCGCAGACTACGCAGATTCCATCCGGATTTACCGAATTCATCAAGGAAGTTATCGACATTGCTTTCACCAAAGACAGCGAGCTCAGAATTATCGATACCATCTGTCATGATATACGTGAGCGGCAGCAGGCGGCGCTCGAACTTGCCGGAAGGGTGGACATTATGCTTGTTATAGGAAGCCCTACCAGTGCCAATACCAATCACCTTGCCGATTTATGCTCTACCGCCACCGAAACCCATTTTATCGAGACCGCCGATGATATACAGGCTTCCTGGCTTGAAGGTCATAAGAGCGTTGGCGTTACCGGAGGGGCGTCTACATCCGAGGATACGATTGACGAAGTTATAACAAGACTTGAATCTTTATCAGATGAGTAATAGCGCCTTTAAATCATCGCTGCTTCTCTTACTATTCACACTTATCATTTCTGCGGGTGTCCTGTCATGCTCGCTCAATAACGCAGTGCCGGATGAAAAATCCGGATTCGGTATCTACCTTGTTGATACCGGTGAACTGGTCCTGTCCGATGAGCATATTAAAGCGTATCACCGGAATGTTCATCTAACCGTATCCGAAGAAGAGGACACTCATGTCATCGAACTAAATAAAGTGGGAATCGAAAAGTGGAATTCCTTTATGACTTACGAAGGGATTCCGAAGCTGAAAGATACGCTGTATAAGAGAAATTTCGTAGTTAGAGTTAACGGTGAAGATATATATGAAGGTAAATTCTATTCTATGCTATCTTCGTTATATTTCGGCGGCGTGGTGATAATGGATGCCATGATTCGACTGGATAATGAGCATAATATGATTTACATTTCTTACGGATATCCTACTTCTTCTTTCGCCTCGAAACGTGACCCGAGAAATAATCCCATTATATTAGCTTACCTTGATGGGCATGGTTTATTGAAGTAGCGCCTGCAAGCTGCAATGTCTTGACACAGGGTATGTTAAAACCAGTATAATAAGTCTATTCAATTTGATTCTTTCATTTACTACATGTCCTTCGGGGTAGCTGTATTTTATTTCAGCGGTTATATCCGTAATCCATCTATCCCAAATTCGACATTTGAAGGGGGCGGTATTGGACTATTTATTAACCGATGAACAGAAGACAATCAAGGAATTAGCCAGAAGAATAGCCGAAGAGAAGATACTGCCTGTCAGGGCGGAACTGGACGAGAGTGAAGAGTTCCCCTGGGAGATAGTTAAAGAACTTGGTGCCAGCGATATGTTCCGGGTCTTTGTCCCGGAGGAATACGAAGGTCTGGGCGGAAGCTGTATGGACCTCTGTCTCGTGGTCGAAGAACTCAGCCGGATTTGCGCCGGTGTTTCACTGAGCTACGCAGTAAGTTCTCTCGGCAGCTTCGCTCTTCTCGTATACGGCAGCGAAGAACAGAAGAAGAAATACCTGCCCGATATTGCAGCAGGCACCAGACTGGCTGCGTTCGCCCTCACGGAACCGACCGCAGGTTCTGACGCCAGCGCTATTAAAACTACAGCGGAGAAGGCAGAAGGCGGATATGTTCTTAACGGAACCAAGCAGTTCATATCGAGTGGCGGCGAGGCGGAAATCTACACCGTAATCGTTTTAACCAACAAGGAAAGAGGGGCCCGCGGTGCCAGCGCTATAATCGTGGAGAAAGATACTCCCGGGTTTACTTTCGGCAAGAAAGAGAAGAAACTGGGTATACGCTCTTCTTCCACCAGGGAACTGATATTCAAGGACTGTTTTGTCCCGGAAGAAAACCTGATAGATAAAGAAGGGATGGGATTTATCATTGCGATGAAGGTATTCGACCACTCCCGTCCCGGAATCGGCGCTCAGGCTGTGGGGATTGCCCAGGGAGCCCTGGAGACTGCCGTAGAGTATGCCCGGCAGCGTATCCAGTTCGGTCACCCGATTATTGCTCAGCCCGTCGTCCAGTACAAACTTGCGGATATGTCGATACAGGTAGAAGCCGCCAGGGCGCTGGTCTATTCCGCCGCCAGAATGATTGATGCCGGAGCCAGGAAATTCACCGAAGAATCTGCCACAGCAAAGGTATTTGCTTCTGACGTGGCGATGAAGGTTACCGTAGATGCGGTACAGGTAATGGGCGGAGCCGGTTACATGCGTGATTACCCCGCTGAGAAAATGATGCGGGATGCCAAGATAACACAGATTTACGAGGGGACTAACGAGGTTCTCAGAGAAGCGATAGCTATAGAACTAAGAAAGAGAAAAGGAAAAACGGATTAAACTGTCTTAATGAATATTGTAGTATGCCTTAAACAGGTACCCGGAACGACAAAGGTAGATATCAATCCCGAGACCAATACCCTAGTCAGGCAGGGAATCGAGAATATAATCAATCCTTT
Source organism: uncultured Dehalococcoidales bacterium (assembly GCA_964543495.1). GTDB lineage: Bacteria > Chloroflexota > Dehalococcoidia > Dehalococcoidales > UBA2162 > CAYVOV01. The sequence goes on from CAZIYN010000007.1 coordinate 6,577, forward strand.
CGATACTTACGCTCTCGAAGAAGGAGTCCGTCTCAAAGAAAGGTGCGAAGGTAGAGTTACGGTCGTCAGCATGGGCCCTCCGCAGGCTGAAGACGCCCTCCGCGAAGCGGTCAGCTGTGGTGCCGATGAAACCATCCTTATCGGAGATGCCGCCTTCGCCGGCTCGGACACTCTGGCTACTTCTTATACGCTTTCGAGAGCGATTACCAAGATAGCCGATTACGACCTCATTATCTGCGGGCGCCAGACAATCGATGGCGATACGGCACAGGTAGGCCCCGAAATTGCCGAATTCCTGAAACTTCCATTCGTTTCCTATGTGAGTAAAGTGGAAGAAATCGATAACGGTATGATGCGGGTTGAGCGTCTGATTGAGGAAGGACACGAAGTTATAGAATTACCTCTTCCTGCCGTGATTACGGTAACAAAAGAGATAAACGTCCCCCGCCTGCCCTCACTGCGGGGTATCATGAAGTCCAAGAGCGCCGCTATTCAGAACTGGGGGGCCGACGACCTGGAAGTGGACAGTGAAAGGGTCGGCAGGACCGGTTCACCCACCTGGGTAATGAAAATATTCTTTCCTCAGCGCACATCAAAGAGTGAAATGCTGGAAGGAAGCCCTGAGGAACAGGTGGACAAGCTGGTAGGGAGATTAAAAGATACCAAGCTGGTATAAGATATTATGGCTGTTAGAATAATAATTGAAAAATGCACGGGATGTGGGAGTTGCCTGGGCACCTGCCCGTTCGGCGTAATCGAGATAATCGATGACAAAGCCGTTATCGGTGGCGGCTGCACTATGTGCGGTGCCTGCCAGGAAGTCTGCGAATTCGAAGCCCTGATTATGGAAGAGGAGGAAGAGGCGGCACCTGCAAGCGAGGACTACAAAGGTATCTGGGTATTCGCCGAGCAGAGAGACGGAGAAATCAGGAGTGTCGCCTACGAGCTTCTTTCCAAGGGAAGAGAGCTGGCCGATACGCTGGATACAGAACTGTGTGCTGTATGCCTCGGCCACAATGTGGCTGAAGTGGAGCAGCTGATTGCTTACGGCGCGGATAAAGTCCTTCTTGTTGACGACCCTGTCCTCGGCACTCATCAGGAAGACTTATATGTCGGACAGTTAGTTAAGATGATAAAAGAGCACAAGCCGGAGATAGTGATTACCGGGGCTACTTCTATGGGGCGTTCTTTTATCCCAAGGGTGGCTGCTATCCTTGAGACAGGACTGACCGCCGACTGTACCGACCTGGCAATCGATACCGAGAAAAGACTACTGCTGCAGACACGTCCCGCTTTCGGCGGCAATATAATGGCTACGATTCTCTGCCAGACGAGAAGACCCCAGATGTCCACCGTCCGTCCGAGAGTCTTTGCAAAGAATGCACTTGACGGAAGACAGGGGCAGGTTATCAAGGTGGACTTCGATAAGGAGAGCGTTACCTCCAGGACAAAACTGCTGAATTTCATCGAGGACCTGTCCGAAAGAGTAAAAATCGAGGATGCTGATATTATAGTCTCCGGCGGACGCGGCCTCGGGAAACCTGAGAATTTCGATGTTATCCGCGAGCTGGCGACTGTTATGGGTGCTGCCGTGGGCTCATCCAGACCGCCGGTAGATGACGGCTGGATTCCCTACTCTCATCAGGTAGGACAGACGGGTAAAACGGTCCGTCCAAAACTCTACGTTGCCTGCGGTATATCCGGTTCGGTACAGCACATGGCGGGAATGCAGACCTCGGAATGCATAGTCGCCATCAATAACGACCCAGATGCCCCCATCTTTGAAATCGCCACATACGGGATAGTCGGCGACCTTTTCAAGATAGTCCCAATGCTTACCGAGAAGCTTAAAGGATAACATTATGGACGAACGGACCTCCTGGGAAAAATTCTTCGACAGCCACGCTCTGGTCTATATGGACAACGTTTTCGTCACGAATACTCTCGCTGAGGTCGATTTCATCCTTGAGGAGCTGAAACTCGGACCGGGCAGCAAGATACTCGATATGGGATGCGGGACCGGAAGACATGCAATAGAGCTGGCTAAGCGTGGTTATCAAGTAACAGGAGTGGATATATCATCCGGTATGATTGCCGAGGGAAAGAAGAATGCAGCCGAAGCCGGAGTAAAGATTAACTGGATACAGTCGGACGCCGTCAAATTTACCTCGTCCGAAGAATTCGATGCCGCTCTCTGTCTTTGTGAAGGAGCATTCTGCCTGCTGGATATGGATGATGATTTGATAGAACACGACCTCAGCATTTTACGGAATATCTATGTCTCTCTGAAACCCGACGCAAAACTGATAATGACCACGCTTAATGGATACCGCATGATAAGACAGTACACAAATAAAGATATCGAGAAAGACTGCTTCGACCCCGTTTTACTCTGTGAAGTAGTACCCGTGGAATATGATACACCGGACGGAAAGAAGGAAGTAACTATAAAACAACATGGCTATCTGCCTTCCGATTTATCCTTACTCTTCAAGCTTGCAGGATTCGAAGTCGAGAATATCTGGGGCGGGACAGCGGGTAACTGGGGAAAACGCTCTATAGACCTCGATGAGATGGAAATAATGGCTATCGCCAGAAGACCATACAATAGTTAAATTGAAATGGAAATATATTCCGATTATGACCCTTTCGCCCGTGTCTATAACAAGCACTGGGGCACCAATTTCATCCCGCTCGTTTTACCTATACTGAATAATTACGTGCTTAGCAACATTCCCGAAAATGCCAGGATTCTCGACCTCTGCTGCGGTACCGGTCAACTGGCCGGTCTGCTTCATGACCGTGGTTATAACGTTACCGGACTCGATGGTTCCACTGAAATGCTGCGTTACGCCCGTGAAAATGCTCCCGGTGTGGAATTCGTTCTAGCTGATGCCCGCGCTTTCAATCATACCGAAAAGTTCGATGCGGTAATCAGTGTTTTCGACAGCCTGAACCATATAATGTCCCTTGATGGACTCACCGATGCCTTTATCAGTGTCTATAATGTGCTTTACGAAGGAGGGATATTCTTCTTCGACCTCAATATGGATGCTGGTTATAAAAAAGACTGGCATGATGAGTTTAACATTGTCGAGGAAGATATGGTCTGTATAATTCGTTCCGATTTCAGCCCGTATGATTCCACGGCCAGCTTTAACACAACCGTTTTTATTAAAAACAAAGAATGGAAACGGTCTGATTTCACTATAATGCAGCAGTGCTATCCGGCTGTAGATGTAGTATCGGCTCTCGAAAAGGCGGGTTTCGCGGAAATCAGCGCCTGTGATTACAACGTAGGCAAAGGGCTAACCGAACTTACACCCGATTCAGGACGTGCTTTCTTTATCTGTGAAAAACCGCAAGGTTAAGACCTCGCATTCTTTTTCAAATCGTATATAATGGTGAAGAGAGAACTGTAGATTGCTCTGGTTCATATTAGGTATCATCGGACTCTTTGTTGGAGCATTCGGCACCTTAATCGGGGCTGCCGGTGGATTCATGCTGGTACCTATTCTACTATTCCTTTACCCTGGAGACTCGCCTGCCACCATCACCAGCATTACTCTTACTGTAGCATTCTTTAATGCGTTTTCCGGTTCGGTGGCATACGCGCGTTTAAAACGTATTGATTATCGTTCCGGGCTTGTTTTCGCTATACCGGGAATTATCGGAGCGATTATCGGCGCGAATATCACGGCATTTCTGAGTAGAAATCTTTTCCAGATTATTTTCGGGGCCGTCCTTCTCATCGCCGCCATATACCTGATAATCCGACCAGTCCGTAAAAATGTTTCCTCTCATAAAACCGGCCATACAAAAATCAAGATAACTGATAAACAGGGTACTTCATATTCGTATTCCTACTCGCGCCCCATCGGAGTAATTATATCGCTTGGAGTCGGCTTACTGTCAGGTATGCTCGGTATAGGCGGGGGAATTATACATGTCCCGTTACTCACTCAGGTCTTGAATTTTCCCGTTCATATTGCCACTGCTACGTCCCATTTCATGGTGGCAATGACTACATTATCGGCAGTTATTACTCACATCGTTGCCGGAGCCTATGTAGAAGGCGTACGAAGAGCAGCTGTTCTATCTCTCGGTGCGGTAATCGGTGCTCAGTTCGGGGCACGAATATCTCACAGGGTACCTGCTGCTCTGGTTGTGAGGTTACTGGCATTCGGATTGATAGTGGTGGCTATCCGATTATTTATTTCCTGATTTACTGTGTTATGGACTAATATTCATCCACCTGTGGCGAGGGTCAGCAGTCTGACACTACCACCGTCTTTTAGTACCATGTCTTCATTGCCGAAATAAAACCGCCCGTCTATATTGAAAAGGCAATGCTCAGTCAGTCTATCTTCACCGGCATTAATCACCGGTCCTTCAAGCACCGGGACCTTTTTTCTTAGTTCTGCGATAAGTTCTCCCAGATGCGCTCCGTCTTTTAGCTCAAGCTCGATTTCGCTTATCCCGCATACTTCAAGAGCAAGACCATACATTTCGACTGTGCATTTATTCATCGTCCGTAGGTTTTCCTGTTTGTTCAGCACTAAATGAAACAGGGGGTGCCTTTCCGGACACCCCCTGAGATTCCGTATATCGACTAAGGATAGATATCTTTTATGATATCACTTAATCCGAGTTCCTCAAGTTTCTTCTTGCTTGGTTTTGTAGTTTCCAGGTCCCAGTCAAGACCTTCCAGACATTCTTTAACCTGCCCTTCGAGGTCCGCTGTTACACCGGCAAGTGGGCCTTCTTCCTGGGGAGGGACACCTATTATCCTGGGATGAACGCTCCAGTTTTTCTCGGCTATTCCTTCGCGAAGGTTGAAAGCATGTCTGATATTAGTGATTCTTTCCGCTACCACGTCAAGTTCTTTTCGCGAGCGGTCGAGTCCTGTTACCGCCTTTATCATCTCAGCAGTATAGTCGACGGCTCCGGGGCCACCAAAACCTCCGAATAGACACACTCCCGCAGTGTTAGTAATATGAGTTCTGAAACCGTCCGGACCGAATCCCTGCGTATGCCTGCCCGGTGTAGCGTCCATCTGAAACCGGGCTGCCGGATACCGTCCCATCATCCCGACGAGTTTCGGGTCGTGCATGCCGAGTTCCTGGCCGCCGATATGAACGGCGTATTTTTCGGCGCCTTTTCCTATCTTTTCAGCGGCAACTTTCACTCCGTCTGCAAGGATATCACCAAGTCCTTCTCTCTTCGCTACCTTCCAGGTCATGTCTATCATTGCCCTGTGATTTCCCCAGGTAAGGTCTATTCCATCGGTATCTTCCTTGGTGATAATACCGTTTTCGTACAGCTCCATGGCGAATGAGATAACAGTACCGGCAGAGATAGTATCAAGTCCGTAGCTGTTGCAGATATGATTAGCCATATTTAGGGCTTCCCCATCGGTGACCAGGCACATAGCTCCGAAAGACGCCTGAGTTTCATATTCAATGCGCCTTGTCCCCGCGGGGTACTTATATTCTCCCGTTCCCGCTTTCAGCCTTGCCTGGCAGGTTATCGGACAGTGCCAGCAACCTTTTCTTTTATCGATATTGGCGATTGCTTTATCACCTTCAAGCCCGGATACGTCTGTCAGTTCCTTAACACCGATTCCTCCCCAGTTCTTTACGGGAGAATCACCGCTTAAGGCCGAATTTGCCGCCCCACTCGAGGTACCGTATTTATTAAATCTCTCAAGAAACGACATATCACCGGGCCGACGCGGTTTCCGCATTTCTGCGACATTGTCTTTTCTCATCTGGTCGGCGGTAACTTTATCAGCTATCGGGACTTCCATTTTCCCCTTTGCAGCTACCGCTTTCAGCTTCTTCGAACCCATTACTGCTCCGAGTCCGGAACGTCCGGCTGCGGCTCCCCTCTCTGTTATAATACATGATATCAATGACAACTTTTCACCGGAAGGACCGATAGAGATGCTCTCCGTATCTTCACCGTGCTCTGCTTTTATTGCATCTTCAGTGTCATAACAGTCCATTCCCCAGAGTTTGCTGGCATCCTTCAACGCGGCTTTTCCGTTATCTATTAACAGATAGACCGGTTTTTCCGATATCCCCGTAAAGAAAACCGCGTCATAACCGGCAAACTTGAGATAAGGTCCGAATATTCCTCCCGAGTTTGCATCACCCCATCCACCTGTAAGGGGTGACTTGGCAACTACCGTGTAACGGGTGCCGGTAGGAGAAGGAGACCCGGTCAGCGGACCCGTAGTGATTCCAAGTATGTTGTCGGGTCCCAGCGGATCTACTCCCGGTTTCATGCGGTCGTAAAGAACCCTGGCTCCTAGACCGTATCCGCCCATGTAGTCCCGGTAAAGACTTTCGTCAGGTGTCTCTTCTTTGATTTCTCCGGTGGAAAGATTTACGAATAATATTTTCCCCATATAACCGCCAAGCATATTAGCTCCTTTCCTGAATCATCTATTCAGTACACTTAGTCATTTACATTTAACGATAAAACACTTCTTTTTTGCAAGCATGTATATACCCGTTCCTGATATTGTTCGTGATAGATTGACGGCTGAAATACCTTTGTTTATAATTGAACTGGGTATAAAGCGCTAATCCTGTTATTCCCGAGCAGGATTTCCTGATTCGGGATATTATTATTTATAGAACATTAATAATCGATGAGGGGTGGATAAGGTGCAGATTAACGTTTCCCAGCAACTCAAAGCGTCTATAGGAGAGGTCCGTCGCTATGAGATAAACGGGACTGCAGCGATTGAAGATAAAGATATCGACATAATCGGCAAGGTCAGACTTACACGTACAGACAACGGTATACTTGTCGAAGGAAAACTCGCTAGTACAATCAACCTGACCTGCGGACGCTGTTTAAGCGAATTCGGACATGACCTTAACCTTACTATCGAAGAGGTCTTTTACCCTACTACCGATGTACTCACCGGTACGGCGATTTCCGTACCGGATGAACCCGGATGCTTTACAATAGATGAAAATAATATACTTGATTTAACAGATGCGGTAGCCCAGTATGCATTAATGGAAATACCAATAAAGCCATTATGCAGGCATGACTGTGCAGGGCTGTGTCCTGTTTGCGGGACCAATCTGAATAGCAGTTCATGCGGCTGTCCCAAGGCAGTAACAGACCCGAGGTGGGACGGTCTGCGTAAACTGGTTACGATTGATAAAGAAGAGCCTGTTAAAGATAGGAAAGGAAACTGATAAAAAATGGGTGCATTACCTAAGAGTAAATACTCCAAGGCGCGTCGCGGCGAAAGGCGCAGCCATATAAAGCAAAAACCCCCGGTGACGATTAACTGTCCGCAGTGCGGCAGTCCGATGTTACCTCACCATGCTTGCCCTAACTGCGGTAGTTATAAAGGGCGGGACGCTGTCGAGATAAAAAGTACCACGCCAAAAACCAGCTAAGGAAGAATAAATAGTGCTCGAAACTGCAATTTGCGGCCTTTTTAATATAAGGCATCCGATACTGCAGGGAGGTATGGCTCATATAGGTACGGCTGAGCTTGTCTCAGCCGTTTCTAATTCCGGCGGTCTTGGAATAATAGGTTCGGGTTTCTATGAATCTCAATGGATTAGAGAGCAGATTGGTCGTACCAGGCAACTCACCGGTAGACCGTTCGGAATAAATATCCAGCTTGCATCCCCATTCATAAAAGATGTCATTGAATTGGTACTGGAAGAAAAGGTATCGATATTAACCACCGGCGCCGGTAATCCGGAATCGGAAATACAGCGTTTCAAAGAAGCGGGAATAGTAGTAGTACCCGTTATTAACAGTGTTCACTCGGCTGTGGAACTTGAGAAAGCGGGAGCCGATGCCGTAATCGCTGAGGGAATGGAATCCGGCGGTCACACAGGAGAGACGACCACGATGGCTCTCGTTCGCCAGGTCGCCGCAAGCGTTCGAATACCTGTAATAGCCGCCGGAGGTATATGTGACGGGCACGGGCTGGCGGCAGCGCTGGCTCTGGGAGCACAGGGCGTCCAGATGGGGACACGATTTGTCTGCAGTACGGAATGTATAGCCGATGAAAAATACAAACAAAAGATACTGGAGGCAAATGACCGGGCTACTGTAGTCACCCGGCAGGTCCTGGGTATGCCTCAACGGAGTCTGAAAAACAGCCTTACAGAGAGGTTTCAGGAACTTGAGAAAGCAGGCGCTTCAAAGGAAGACCTGGAATTATTTGACAAAAACAGGATGTTTCTGGGTCTAATAGAGGGTGACATCGAGGACGGTGCTCTTCTTGCGGGGCAAATTTCCGGTATGATAAAAGATATCAGACCCACAAAATCCATAATAGAAGATACGGTAAAGGAAGCCGAGCAGGTTATAGGTCTGTTAAATAAACATATTAAGGAGTAACAGGATATGTCCGAGCAATCAAGCATGGCGTTTGTATTCCCCGGTCAGGGAGCTCAGGCAGTGGGAATGGGTAAAGACCTGTATGACAGCTTCCCTTCGGCTAAAAAAGTATTCGATACGGCGGATGATGTACTCGGCTTTTCCTTATCAAATCTGTGCTTCAACGGTCCTGAGAATGAGCTCAATCTCACAATAAATACCCAGCCCGCAATGCTTACCGTTAGTTACGCCTGCCTGGAGGCGATTAAAGATACGCCCGTAACCAATTTCCCTTCACCGGCATATCTGGCCGGTCACAGTCTTGGAGAATATACGGCTCTACCAGTTGCCGATGTGGTGGATTTCGAAACAGCTGTTAGTCTTGCAAGAGAAAGAGGCAGGTTGATGTACGAAACCGGACAAAGCAATCCGGGAGGGATGATGGCTGTACTGGGGCTTGAAGAAAGACTTGTTTCCGAGGTGTGCGAGGAGACCGGAACCGTAATAGCCAATTACAACTGTCCGGGTCAGATTGTAATCAGCGGCTCCATTGCAAGTCTTCCGGCGGCGATGCAACTTGCTCATGAAAAGGGTGCCAGCAGGACAGTGACTCTACAGGTAAGCGGGGCTTTTCACTCTCCCCTTATGCAGCCGGCGAAGGAAGAATTGATGGAAATCCTCGATAAAACGGAGTTTAAAGACCCTTCGGCACCCATTATCGGAAATGTAACGGCTAAACCTCTGAATACTGCCGCTGAGGTAAAAGAGGAACTGATAGAGCAAATGTGCAGCGGTGTCCAGTGGCAGCGCTCAATCCAGTATATGATTGACAACGGTATATCCGGTTTTATAGAGATTGGATACGGAAAAGTCCTGGCAGGTCTTATAAAGCGGATTAATAAAGACTCTGCTATTCATAATATCGGTACTGCCGAGGCAGTTATTAAACTCATCCCCGGTGATTCAGGGGGAGAATGAACTACCATGATGAAACGGAGGCACTATGGACCTTACAGATAGAGTAGCGATTGTAACAGGAAGCGGACGCGGTATCGGGAGAGAAATCGCTCTCAAGCTGGCAAAAGAGGGAGCCGATATCGTTATCAATGATATAGGGGACATTTCGGTCGTCGAAGGCGTAGCAGATGAAGTCAGGGCTATGAAAAGACGAAGCATGGCGGTTATCGCCGATGTTACCTCAGCCGACGATGTCGCTGAACTCGTTAAAAAGACCACAGATGCTTTCGGTAAGATAGATATCCTCGTTAACAACGCCGGAATCACACGCGACCAGTTACTTATGCGAATGTCTGAAGAAGACTGGGACCAGGTAATCAATATCAACCTGAAGAGCGTGTATCTCTGCACCAAGGCGGTTGTAAGGCAAATGACCTCTCAGAGATGGGGAAGAATTATCAGCATGGCAAGCATTGTCGGTATCGCAGGAAATGCCGGTCAGGCGAACTATGCCGCCTCCAAGGCGGGAATTATAGGCTTTACCAAGGCGGTCGCTAAAGAAGTGGCTTCAAGAGGAGTAACAGTGAATGCGATAGCTCCCGGTTTTATCGAGACAGCCATGACGAAGCAATTAAAGGAATCATGGATAGAAGAAATAAAGAAACGCATTCCTTCGGGAAGTCTTGGGACTCCGCAGGATGTGGCTGCGGCGGTTGCTTTCCTTGCTTCTGAAGAAGCCAGATACATCACCGGGCATGTAATAACCGTCGATGGCGGTATGGGTGGTATATAACCGGTTTATTTGTTGACCTCTTATTTTCTATTTGCTAAACTCAATTTAAATAGTGTAAAGGGACTTTAACAACTCTATTGAGGTGGTGAACACAAATGACAGGGGTGAGGAGGAAAGCTAGGGAGGTTGCTCTCCAGACGCTTTATGAAATCGATACGTCCAGGCATAGGGCAGAAGAGGTATTAAACCGGATTCTGTTTGACCAGGAAATAGCGGAGGAAGGCGCAATATTTGCGAGGAATCTCGTAACGGGAGTAATCGCAAACATGGAGAGTATCGATGAAAATATAAAGGTTTATGCACCGGCCTGGCCGATAGAGCAGATTTCGGTTATTGACCGGAATATTCTCAGGCTTGCAATATTCGAAATAATAATTGATAATGAAGTACCGGTTAAGGTGGCGATAAACGAAGCAATAGAGCTGGCAAAGTCATTCGGTACCGATAACTCATCAAAGTTTGTTAACGGGGTCCTGGGTTCGGTTAGCGCTTTGAGCAATAATTAAATACCTTACAAAAGGGGGAAACATTGGCAACCATATTTGACCGCGTAAAAGCAATAGTCGTAGAACAGTTAGGAGTCGAGGACAATGAGGTTGTCCCATCCGCAAACTTTATAGATGACCTGGGCGCTGATTCGCTTGACCTTGTCGAACTGATAATGTCCCTGGAAGAAGAATTTAGTGACCCCGCCAAGAAAATCGAGATACCCGACGAAGATGCTGAAAAGATTCTAACTGTTCAGGACGCCGTTGATTATATTAGAGACCTCGGTATACAGGACGAATAAGCGGGGATTTTATTGATAAAAGCGGTTTTTTTTGACTGGTTCAACACGCTTGCCAAATACAGCCCCCCAAGAGAAGAAATCCAGAGTAGATTACTCGGTGAATTCGGATATGACGTACCACCCGGAAAACTAGTACCTGCCCTGCTGAGTGCCGATAAAGAATTATACGACCGGCATGCTGAAAACCCCGTAACCGATGCGTCACCCGAAGAACGTCTGAAGATATATTTAAAGCACCAGACAACCATCCTTTCAGAAGTCGGAATAGATATCTCCGCAGACCCGGATGAGCTGAATAAAATTTTTAACCGGGCTCAGGAAATGGCTAAAGATATCCATTTTGTCCTTTACGAAGATGTAATTCCCACATTAAAAAATATCAGGACCAGGGGCCTGAAAACAGGAATATTGACCAATTTTGACTCCGATATGCGTTCCGTATGCAAGGGACTTGATATAGAATCCTATATTGATTATATAATCACTTCCGGTGAAGCGGGCGCCAATAAACCGCAACCTCAGATATTCCGGTACGCTTTGAATATTGCCGGCGTCGATGCCGGCGAAGCAATACATGTGGGTGACCAGTATAAGATAGATATTACCGGTGCTAAGGGAGCGGGTATCAGCCCTATATTACTGGACCGTTTCAATTTTTACCCCGATGTGGACGATTGTCCTGTGATACACGAGCTCACCGAAGTAATCAACTATCTTGATTAACCGCTGAATTATTATAGATACATTTCAGTAATTATTATGTAAACCTTTACCAGTTTTATTTTGATGTAAATTCGGCCACGGTTACTCCTGCACCTCCCTCTCCTTTTCCTCCCCGGCGAAAACCGCTGACTAAAGGATGGCGTGCCAGTTCTCTTTCTACCATAACTCTCAGTGTACCCGTCCCTTTACCGTGCACGATTTTTATACTGCTCAGACCTGCCATATAAGCTTCGTGGATATAACTGTCCAGTTTTATCAGTGCTTCATCGACCGTCAGGTGGCGGAGATGGACTTCATCGGAAATAGTCATTAGTTTTTATCTTCCTGTTGCTTTCTCTGAAATATATTATACATATTGCGAGGTGTTTATGCCTGATATACATTGAAATCGAGGTTCCGGATTGGTTATAATAAGGGCTGCCACATATAATTACTTCACCTTGAGTATGGTGAGTGTAGCCCAGTGGTCTAAGGCGCCAGGTTGTGGCCCTGGAGATCGAGGGTTCAAATCCCTCCACTCACCCCATTATTTCAGCTTTATTCTCCTTCTATAAATATTTTGACAAATATCCACGGAAGGATTAAGGTGATTTATCATATTTATTGAGGAGGGAAAGGTGGCAGATATATACAAGTGTCTCAATCCAACAGGGACACAGATGCCGGTAAAAACATTCCCCCTGGCGGAACGTCTCGATACTCTCGACGGCAAGACCGTCCACATGAGTATCTGCGGCGAACAGGATATCTGGTACTTCCTTGAGAAGAAGCTGAAAACCGATTACCCCAATATCAACTGGACGGTGAAGAAAAGGTATCATATCGTCCCTTTGAGACTTTCGGAAGAAGAGAAAAAGACTACAGATGCTGTGATACTCGGGGTCTGCTGGTGACACGGAGCCGTTAACAGGCAGTTGCCTTATTTAGCAGAACTGGAAAGAGAAGGAATACCTACAGTACTGGTTAATTACGGAGAAGAAACAGGTAAAGTAGAACATGATAGAGTGTTGTACGGAGCTCCCCACCTGCGGCATCTGGAGGCTTCCCGGAAGTCTCCAGGAGGTATCGGCGAAGCCGAAAGACTTATAGAGCCACTTCTCGAAGCCCTTACCCGACCTTTGACCGAAGAGGAAAAAGAAGGCGGTATGTGGTCACCGAGCGAGCCAAGAATACTTTTCGAAGGAACTCTCGAAGAAGCCGAGGAATTTTACAACCAGACGGAGAATATTCCAGGAATACTTAATGCTCCTTTCTCCAGGTATACGGACGGTCTTCCCGTAACCATACCGACGGAAGAACGGGTAGCCGCAATGCTGAAGGGTACCAGTCACAAACCGAGCGAAGTAATAACCCTGCAGCGTGACCTGGAACCTCCAAGACAACGCACGGCAATCCAGATGGAAGTCAAGAGGGAAAAGGGAGAGGTTATCAAATATATGCCGATGTACCGTACTGCCACAGTGGAGCAGGTTGCGGTGAATGCCGTAATGGCAGGGTGCAAACCCGAATATTTCCCGGTAGTACTTGCTATTGCCGAATCGGGCGGTGGTACGGGTGACGGACGTGGCGGCGGTGGAGCTTTTATGGTTAGCGGACCTATATACAAAGAGATAGGTATGAATGTTACCAACTTTATTTGGGGTCCCGGCAATCCTCCCAATAAGACCATCGGTCGTGTCGGCAGTCTGATGTGGAGAAACCTGGGCGGTTACAAGGAAACCGTTACAACCATTACGACTCTCGGCAGTCCGGTAACCAACGGCGGATTTATCTTCGCCGAGTACGCGGAAGGCCTGCCGGAAGGCTGGAGAGGGCTGAATGAAGAGATGGGTTTCAAGAAGGACGAGAGTATTATAATAACCGGCGCGATAGGACCGATGGGTGAATGGGGACTCGGTCAGCAGAATGCTCCCGGTGTCTACCGTTCTCTTCAGAGAACTGGACACGGCGCCATAGCCAGGTTCCTGGATGTAAAAGGTATCGTAGGTCCGCACAATTATCTCGAATATCTCATTAAAGACGTCTGGGCCACCAGGGAAGGCGGTTTCACGCTGGTAATGCCCCCGCAGGTAGCTCAGGACCTGTGCGATTACGGGTTCAAGAGTAAAGACGAGATATACGAGTGGATATGGAAACAGAGTTTTGAACCTGTAAGCAAATTCAGAATGCGCGGTGCGCAGGACTTTGTAACCAACGGCTGGCTGGGTATCGAGAAGACATCCGGCAAGCCCTGGAAAGAACTGCCCGACGACTATATGGTCCCGGCCGGAGGAGAAGACCCGTTTGAAAGCTACAACATTCTTCTCTGTAATATGGAAGAGACGGCTGTCGCACGATTTGGTGGCGGTCGCGGGCAGGCATACAGTATAGACGATTGGCGGTAAAGTCACCAATCATAATAAAATATGGGAAAACAATAGAAAGAGAGGGGAAAATGGCAGAAATATACAAGTGCTTGAACCCAACCGGGTCACAGATGCCGGTAAAAACGTTCCCCCTGGCGCCGCGCCTCGATACTCTCGACGGAAAAACTGTCCATATGAGTATCTGCGGCGAGCAGGACATCTGGTATTTCCTGGAGAAGAAGCTTAAAACCGATTACCCCAATATCAACTGGACGGTAAAGAAAAGGTATCATATCGTCCCCATGCAGCTTTCGGAAGAAGAAAGAAAAACTACCGATGCTGTGATACTCGGGGTATGCTGGTGACATGGGGCCGTTAATAGGCAGTTGCCTTATTTAGCGAGCCTCGAGAGAGATGGGATCCCGACGGTATGGATAAATTACACGGAAGAGTTCGGAAAAGTAGAGCATGATAGAAAATTGTACGGTGTTCCACATATTCGACATCTGGAAGCTTCCCGAAAGTCTCCCGGAGGTGTTGGAGAAGCCGAAAGGTTGGTGGAACCTTTGCTCGAAGCTCTGATCCGACCTTTGACCGAAGAGGAAAAAGAAGGTGGAATGTGGGCACCGACCGAGCCAAGAATACTTTTCGAAGGAACTCTCGAAGAAGCCGAGGAATTTTACAACCAGACGGAGAATATTCCAGGAATACTTAATGCTCCTTTCTCCAGGTATACGGACGGTCTTCCCGTAACCATACCGACGGAAGAACGGGTAGCCGCAATGCTGAAGGGTACCAGTCACAAACCGAGCGAAGTAATAACCCTGCAGCGTGACCTGGAACCTCCAAGACAACGCACGGCAATCCAGATGGAAGTCAAGAGGGAAAAGGGAGAGGTTATCAAATATATGCCGATGTACCGTACTGCCACAGTGGAGCAGGTTGCGGTGAATGCCGTAATGGCAGGGTGCAAACCCGAATATTTCCCGGTAGTACTTGCTATTGCCGAATCGGGCGGTGGTACGGGTGACGGACGTGGCGGCGGTGGAGCTTTTATGGTTAGCGGACCTATATACAAAGAGATAGGTATGAATGTTACCAACTTTATTTGGGGTCCCGGCAATCCTCCCAATAAGACCATCGGCCGCGTCGGTAGTCTCCTGTGGCGTAATCTGGGAGGCTATAAAGAGACCGTTACAACCATTACGACTCTCGGAAGTCCGGTAACCAACGGCGGATTTATCTTTGCCGAGTACGCGGAAGGCCTGCCGGAAGGATGGAAAGGTCTGAACGAGGAACTCGGATTCAAGAAAGATGAGAGTATTATTATGCCGTGTATGCCCGGTGCCTGGGGACTGGGTCAGATGAACATGCCCGGCGTGTATCGTTCGCTTCAGAGGACCGGGCACGGAGCCATAGCCAGATTCCTCGATGTCAAAGGTATCGTCGGTCCGCACAACTACCTTGAATACCTGGTTAAAGACGTCTGGGCCACCCGGGAAGGCGGTTTCACGCTGGTAATGCCTCAGCAAATAGCCCAGGACCTGTGCGACTACGGGTTCAAGACCAAGCAAGAAATATACGAGTGGATTTGGAAGCAGAGCTTCGAACCGGTAAGTAAATTCAGGATGCGCGGAGCCCAGGACTTCGTTACTAACGGGTGGCTGGGAATAGAGAAAACATCCGG
>CAZIYN010000008.1:0-21250 GCA_964543495.1 uncultured Dehalococcoidales bacterium
AGTGGCTAAAAGAGTTGACCGAAATCGGCATTCCCTGCGGTCCGATTAATAATATTGCCCAGGCTGCCGGTCATCCTCAGGTTATTTCAAGGAAAATCATTACCGAGGTCTCCCATAAGAATAAAGGAAAGGTGAAACTGATAAATACGCCGGTGAAGCTTTCAAGGACTCCCGGGGGTATAAAAGGAACGGCACCTAAACTGGGGCAGGATACATCGGAAGTGCTGTCGGAAATACTGGGATTATCCGAACAGAAAATAGGTAAATTAAAAGAAAAGAAGGTAGTCCAGGGCTAGTCTTTACCGCTCTTGTTCTTCGTTTTCTTGTCTTTCTCTTCCGCCTCCATTTTGGCTTTCAGAGCGATTAGTTTGAAAACTGTCTTTGCTTTTCCGGATAAAACGAATTTTTCCATAGTCTGCCTCGTGTCTGAGTGAAGAAATTATCCATGTACAGTAAATCTATCATTCAAGTATAAAGTTACGTATAAAGAAGCTAAATATTTCATAAAGCTTTTATAAAGTATTTATAAAGATTATCCTGGAGAGCGATTGACTTCATAATTTCGGCAAATACTGTTATATTGAATTATAGAGATATATTCGGAAAAGGGGAGGATGAGATGAAAGCAAGAGAAATCAGGCCTGACATATACTGGGTTGGAGCCGTCGACTGGGACAGACGTCTGTTCGATGAGCTAATTCCTCTGCCCGACGGTACCAGTTACAACTCATATATCGTTAGAGGCAGTGAAAAAACAGTACTGCTGGATACAGTGGACCCGCCGATGGAGAACGTGCTGTTTTCACGCCTGGATGACCTCGGCATCAAGAATATAGATTACGTGATTACGCATCACGGCGAGCAGGACCATTCCGGGACTCTTCCCGTGGTACTTGATAAATATCCGGAAGCGAAGGTTATCTCTTCTCCGAAGTGCAAACCCATGCTTAATGATTTATTGAAAGTCCCCGAAGACAGGGTTGTAGCAGTGGAGGACGGTGAGACAATATCTATCGGTAATAAGACTCTCGAATTTGTCCACGCACCGTGGGTACACTGGCCGGAGACGATGCTTACTTACCTGAAGGAGGACAAGGTACTGTTCCCATGCGACCTTTTCGGTTCTCACCTCGCCACCTCTGAACTGTATGTAACCGATGAAGGGCAGGTATACGAGGCCGCGAAAAGGTACTATGCCGAAATAATGATGCCCTTCCACTCGAATATCGAAAAGCATCTGGAAAAGCTGAAAGACTATGAAATCGAGCTTATCTGCCCGAGTCATGGTCCCCTGCACAACAAAACTGCGTTTATAATGGATGCGTACAATCAATGGGTCTCGGGACCTCTTGAAAATACAGTTGTACTGCCCTACGTTTCAATGCATGGCAGCACCGAGGAAATGGTCAGGTATTTTACAGAATCTCTCATCCAGAAGGGAGTAAATGTCAAGCAGTTCAAGCTCAGTAATTCCGACATTGGAAAACTGGCGATTTCGCTGGTAGACGCACAGACGATTGTTATAGGTACTCCCACTATTCACGTGGGCCCGCATCCGCTGGCTGCATATGCGGCTATTCTCGCCAACGCTCTCCGTCCCAGGGCAAAGTATGCTTCTATAATAGGTTCTTACGGCTGGGGTACTAAAGCTAAAGAGCAGATAATAGCAATGATACCTAATCTGAAGGTAGAACTCCTGGAACCGGTTATTATAAAGGGCTACCCTGAAAAAGAAGATTATGGAAACCTTGAAAACCTGGCAGCTACTATAGCGGAAAAGCATGATTCAGGGGGATAGAATGAGGAATATCGGAATATTAACCAGCGGTGGTGACGCCCCGGGGATGAATGCCTGCATCCGGGCTGCAGTACGTGCAGCTCTCTTCGAGGACCTGGAGATTATCGGTATCCTGAGAGGTTATGAGGGGCTTATCCATGGCAATGTTTTGACTCTCGACAGAAGGGCGGTTGCCAATATTATTCATCAGGGGGGCACTATACTCGGCAGCGCCCGGTCAGAGGAATTTCGTACCGTGGAAGGCAGGCAGAAAGCTATTAACTCGCTTGAGGAAGCTGAGATAGAAGGTCTTATACTAATAGGTGGCGACGGCACTTTTCGGGGAGGAACGCTGCTTTCGGAAGAGTCTGGAATTAGTGTTGTTGGAGTTCCGGGAACAATTGATAACGACTGCTACGGCACCGATTATACTATAGGTTTCGATACGGCGGTTAATACCGCTCTTGAGGCTATCGATAAAATCCGTGATACTGCCGCTTCGCACGACCGTCTTTTTTTTCTGGAGGTAATGGGGCGTCATACAGGTTTTATCGCACTGGAGAGCGGTATCGGTGGTGGCGTGGAAGAGATTGTTATCCCGGAAGTACCCATGGCAATAGAAGACCTGTGTTCTAGGCTTGAAAAGAACTTTGTTGCCGGTAAAAGGAATGCCATTGTCGTGGTTGCCGAGGGCGACCAGCCCGGAGAAAGTTTCCGCATAGCCGAAGAGGTTAAACGATGTTCGAATATTGAATCGCGAGTCGTTATTCTCGGTCACCTTCAGCGGGGAGGTTCTCCTACAGCCCGTGACCGGGTTCTCGCCAGCAAGCTGGGAATCGCCGCCGTTCAGGCACTGCTGGACGACAAAGGCGGACATATGGTCGGCGAAATCGATAGTGAGATTTCATATACACCCCTTAAAGATACCTGGGAGAAGAAAAAGCGACTCCAGTCCGGGCTAACCAGTATACTTGAATACCTGGCAGATTGATATTAATAGAATGGAATTATATGGATAACCGGATAATAATCAGAGAATCGACAACTGATGATATAAAACCTATGTACGAACTCCTTCAAAAGACCTTTGATGTTTCATATAAGAATGCGTACCCGCAGGAATCGATAAACAGATTTAAAGAACGTTACTCGGAAGATTTTATTCTTGAACGGGCAAACGAAGGATATACAATAGTTGCCGAGTATGACGGAAGGATAATCGGCACCGGAAATCTGCACGAAAATTTTTTCGGGCAGGTATATATCCACCCTTCATATCAAAATTTGGGCGCCGGAAAACTCATAGTGGATGAACTTGAAAGAAAAGCAGCGGAAAATAGAATCGAATCTATTGAAATCGGGGCGTCACTTGTTTCCAGGGAATTCTGGAATGCCCGGGGGTTTGTTCTTGAAAAGGAAGAGGCTTTTTCTATTGAGAACGGGCAGGAACTTCGATTTTTCAGGATGTCCAAGAAGCTTGTGTAGATTGCAGACTACTTGACTTAGATTGTACGCGGTTTATTCAATGATATATTTTCCTTCGTTCCTTCCTGTTGTGACGGCGGAGGCATCTGTGAGGGTTCCGCTGGAGGATATAGATTCAGGTAATCTTTCTCCAGTTCTATCATTCCCTGTTTTCGCAGTTTTGCTATAATTATCCATAGACTGTGTCTTTCTTCCTCTGTGAGTACTGACAGTATTCTATCGATAACGCCTGTCTCCACCGCATTCATATATAATTCGTATCCTTTCTCAGTTATCCCGATACTCATCATATTCTTTTTTTTCGGGTCTTTTTCTCTCTTTACCAGTCCCTCTTTTTCCATTCTTATAAGTTGTGATGACATGCTGTGCCTTTCCAGAATTGCCTGCTGTGAAATATTCTCCAGTGTCGACTTGTCACCCAACCTTAAAACGGTACCTAATACTGCAGTAATACGCGCTGTAATTCCAAACTTGTTTAATTCTTTTTGCCGGTTTTTACTTAAGACTCGCATCGTACTGTGAAGTAGCATCCATAACGGGTATTTATTGCTCCCAGAGTCTTCCATTTGATTACCTTTCTTTTCCATAGAATTTTTAGATTATATAGGTATTTATACATAGAATTATATAGATAAATTCTTCAAAATACCATATCTGTTTTTGTTGACAACAGCAGATAAGATGTGTTAGTTTTCGCATACGATATCTTATACGAAAACTACTATCGTACTATTATACCTATTTTTATACAGGCAGTAAAATCATAAGTATTCTAATTTAAATATATAAGGGGGAATAGGACTTGAATTAATGTGCTATTTCACTTAACTGCCAGCCCTGCCATATTATCCGAGGTGCTGCGAGTTTTCTTTCCCAACCCGGCAGCGTTACTAAGCTTGAACTCCCCTTCTCTCTCTCGGAATTCCGAGGTGTGGATTCTATGGCAGGGCCAGTTAAAAAGGAGGTGAATATACAATAATAAGGAAAGCTTATTATCTGATGTATTGATATATATATTCTGTAATTGCATATGATTCGGACTAATTGGAGGAAAATGTATGAAGAAGATTCTATGGTTGTTGGTAAGTTGCCTGATGGTGCTATCACTTGTTATGGCATCATGCGGTGGTGGGACTACCGCAGAGGAGGAGACAGCTGTTACATCTAAGGAAGAGCCGGAGTATGGTGGAACTCTCAGGATGGCACTCACAGGCGATATAGTCGGTTGGGACGATGTCATTACCTTCGGGTTCGTTGCCGGCGCAGCGTACCAGCTCACAAATGAGCCCCTGTGGACAGGTGATTGGGCAAAAGGTCCCGCTGGCGGCTACGGTGAAGGTGTAACCGATTGGAAAAACGCCTATGATATTTGGGCTAATCACGCCGGCGCTGCAGCTACGAGCTGGGAATGGAATATGGATGTTGATAAGAATGAAGCCACAATCGTCTATCAGATTCGCCAGGGAACACGCTACGGTCTTGACCCGAACAGGGAAGCCTGTGCGCTTGTCGGCGGTCGTGAAATGACGACGGACGACGTCGTTACCTCACTACAGACGGTACTTTCCAGTCCAACAGCCTTCCTGCACGCAGCTTTCCCGGAATTGAGGAATGCTGAAGTAACCAAGACCGGACCCTGGGAAATGACATGCAAACTCACGGCCGATGCTCTGGTAACCGCCGTAACCCACTTCGGCAGTTATTTCAGAGTTGTTCCTCCCGAAGTAGTGGAAAAATACGGGAATATGGCAGACTGGAAGCGCTCTTGCGGAACCGGTCCATTCGTACTCACTGATTATACAACCGGCAGCACGGTTACTCTGGGCAAGAACGAGAGTTACTGGCGTACGGACCCGGTCGGACCAGGCAAGGGTAATAAATTACCGTACATCGATGAGGTAAAATACCTCATTATACCTGACTTATCAACCCGTCAGGCTGCTCTGCGTACGGGTAAGATAGACGTATCAAGCGGATTTGGTAACTCGTACGACTATGAACAGGCCGCCGAGATGAGGAAGTCAGCTCCGGACCTCATGGAAGCCGAAGGACCTCTGGGCGGTCCATGCAGTTATGTCTACATGAACACTCAGAGAGAGCCGTTCAATAATCTTCAGGTACGCAGGGCGATACTAATGTCTATCGACCTGGAGACTATAAAAAAGGAGCTCAATCACGGTCTCGGGCAGATACTCACCTGGCCTGCCGAAAAGCTGGCAGGGTACGAGGACCTGTATCTGGGACTGGACGACCCGGAGATGCCGGAATCGGTAAAAGAACTGTATGTATACAACCCGGACAAAGCAAAAGAGCTTCTTGCAGAAGCTGGTTATCCTGAAGGATTCAAGTGCGAGGCACTCGTTACCGTGGGCGATTCCGACTATTTCTCGATAATCAAAGATTATCTGTCCAAAGTCAATATCGACATGAATCTCAATGTCCAGGATATGGGTGCAGGACGCGCCTTGTATAACGATGGTAAATACGATATGACCGGATTCTTCGGCGGACGTGGACCAATTACCGTCTTTTACGGCATGGTGACAATGACCGCTAAAACTTCGGTCGGCGGCAGCGGCAGCCAGATAGATGACCCTGTTATTCAGGAAATCTCTGAAAAAATGAGGATACAGTACATCCAGGACTACAAAGGCGCAATGGCGACATTTAAGAACATGATGAAACATGTTCTCGACCAGGCATATGTAGTTTCCCGCCCGATATATCCTCAGACCACTTTCTGGTGGCCCTGGTTGAAGAACTACTCCGGAGAACTTTTAATGGGCTACTGGCATGGCGACAACTGGGCAATGCATATCTGGATAGACCAGGATTTGAAGAAATCCATGGGTCACTAGTCTATAAACAGTGCTCTGAACAGAAAGAGGGCGGATAAATATCCGCCCTCTTTTTATATATGGTTGCCGTCACTTCTACTCGAGAGCACCGGAAACAACCAGATCCACGATATCTTCATCGGTCATACCCAGTAACTCTTTGAAGACGTATTCGTTATGCTCTCCCAGAAGAGGAGAACGGGATAGCTGAGCGGGAGTCTCCGACATTATATATGGCATATTCGGAGCATGGTGGGGACCAACTACCGGGTGGTCAAGCTCGTGCCAGAAATCACGGTGCTTCGATTGAGGGTCGCGCTCAAGCTGGTCTTCACCGGACTCGAGTATTCCGGCCGGAATTCCGGCTTCCTGCATCATCGTCATCACATCTTCGGCCTTCTTGTCTTTAGTCCATTCGTTGACTATATCGTCAAGAGCTTCCTCGTTTTCTTTCCTTGCCAGAAGAGTGTTGTATTTCGGGTCGTCGGCTAACTCGGTCTTGCCCATAACCTTGCAGCAGTTACGCCATTCTTCATCGGTGAATACTGCGATTGCGCACCATCTTTCCTCGTTCTTGCAGCGGTATGTGCCAGCGGGATTATTTCCAGGTTCGTATGCCCCTGTACTCAGCCTGTCGACGACTACAACTTTTGCTTCCTTCTCTTCATCCGTAAGTACCCTTTCAAGTGTCATCCTGACCTGCTCCGGAGTCATATCAATCGACCAGGTCTCGATACATTCTTCAAGCTCTTTAGCGTTCTCTTTTCTCAGCTCAACGGTGGCGAATCTGGGGTCTTTCAACCATCCGGGTGGGGTCATTTCCAGCGATTCCACGAATTTCTGCCATCCGATATCCGTAAACACCGGAATTCCCACCCAGGTGTATTCATCCCTGCATCTGTATGCGTTATGCGGTGCCGCGTGTTCCACCCAGTTCCCTCTTCTTTTTGCCACCCTCTGGTTAACTTCATAGTCGAGAATCAACGGCGCCATAAAATGGGCTCCCGTCTCGAACTGTGCGGTATCGATGTACATTCCTTCGCCGGTCTTCTTTTTGTGCATAAGAGCAGCAATAATAGCCAGAACATTATAATTGGGTGTGATAAAGTCCGTATAAACGCCGATTTCCGGAGGCGGCCTGTCAGGCCATCCTGTAATATTACTGAATCCTGATAATGCCGAAAGCTGGAATCCCCATCCCGGGTGCCTTGCAAAGGGACCCGTCTGCCCCTGCATACATGAACTCAGCATTATAATATCTGGTTTCACTTTTCTGAGGTCTTCATAACCGATTCCCAGCCTGGCCATTACGCCGCCGGCATAGTTCTCGCAGACGACATCGGCCCAGGCGACAATCTTCTTGGCTATTTCAACTGCCTTCGGGTTTGTTAAGTCAAGGGTAACAGCCATTTTACCTGTGTTCCACTGGGTGAAATGTGCGCTTTTATCGGGTTCAGTTGCTCCGGTCCTGTAAAAACCGAGAGCTTTCCGGCTTTCAATTCTGATTACCGTTGCACCGAAATCAGCAAGAGTCTTGGTAGTCAGCGGGCCAACTATTACCCTGCAGAAATCAGCAACTTTTACACCTTCCAGTAATTTCTTGGTCATTGTTTTCCTCCTCTGCTTCAGTTAGCCCTTTTTAGATAACTTTTGCCTGTTTTAGCGCTACCAGTTTATCTCTGGCAATACCGAGTTCTTTTTCATAAATCTCGGTATTATGTTCCCCTATGAGTGGAGCCCTCCGGTGCATTTGCGGAGGTATTCCACCGCCGGTAATCTTACCGAAACTACCGGGATATTTTAAAGTTACACCAAGGTCTTCATGCTCCACATCTACCCAGAAGTCTCTCTCCTTAAGCTGTATATTATCCAGGAAGTCTTTATTATCTGACAGCGGATAAAGCTGAACGTTATTCTCCAGCGCTCCGTTAAGGAGTTCGTTCTTTGTGAACTTTTCGAATAGTTTCAGTGTCGGTTGTTCTATACCGTCTGCCATTTCCTGTGTCATTCCGAACATCTGGAATGAATCCCAATCGAAATTCGATACGTAATCGGTAGCTACTCCTTCTTTTTCCATCCACTTCACTATCGGAGAATTCCAGCGCCTGGCGAACTGTCCTCCCCAGTATATAGCGTAAACATAACCGTCCTTGCATGGCCAGATACGTCTTATTGATACCAGAGCCATTCTCCCACCCCGGCGCGACATACGCCGATTAAAGTCCCAGTGCCAGGTAACACGTTCCGGTGTAACGCGCGAGGCCGAGTCATGGATTGAAACATCCACATATTGCCCGCTGCCTCCGTTAATATCACGATGGTAGATAGCCATCAACGCTCCCTGGGCAGCCTGTATACCGGACTGCAGGTATGCGTGGTCATAATAGCTTATCCTTACGGGAGGACGGTCTTCATCACCAAGTGTTAACATATATCCTCCCAGTGCCCAGGCGACCATATCGGATATTTTGTACTCTTTATAAGGTCCCGTCTGCCCGAAGGGAGATATAGATACCAGCGAGATACCCGGCTTTATCATTTCAAGTTCTGAAAATCCTAATCCTTTTTCCTCCATACACCCAGGGCCGTAGGACTCTATTACAGCATCAGCAGATTTTACTAGCTTTTTAAAGATTTCCCTGCCATCTGCCGTATCTATATCAAGTGTTATCCCCCGTTTATTGGCACTGAACGCAAACCAGAAGAGACTTTTTTCAGGGTCGGGTTCATCTTTATAGAAAGGACCGATATTACGCGCTGTACTGCCACACGGTCTCTCTATCTGGATAACATCGGCTCCCATGTCTCCGAGGACTCTGCCGCCCATGATACCTTTTTCATCTGTCAGGTCCAATATGCGGTAATCACTGAGCATGCCTTCTGCCATCATCCTACCTCCTTTAACAACAAGTCTGATTTATATACAATCACTATTTTTCTTATAGCCCTTTGTCGGCCACATAGCTTGCCAGGTCGGCAAGTCTGCAACTGTAACCCCATTCGTTATCGTACCAGGCAAGCACCTTTATCATATTATCCTGCATAACCATCGTGCTGAGCGCATCGAAGACGGCGCTAGCCGAATTTCCTACAATATCCGAGCTTACCAAATCTTCTTCGGAATATTCCAGAATGCCCTTCAATTCACCTTCCGCTGCCATTTTGAAAGCTTCATTCACTTCCTCGACAGTGACTTTCTTTTCTAGTTCGGCTACGAAGTCGACAATCGAGCCGACAGGTATCGGAACGCGTAAAGATATACCGTCGATTTTTCCTTCCAGTCCTTCTATCAGCTTGCTGACCAGCTTGGCTGCACCGGTAGTAGTCGGGACGATATTCACCGCGGCAGACCGCGCTCTTCGAAGGTCGTCATGACGCCTGTCAAGGATATTCTGGTCGCGGGTATAAGCATGTACCGTAGTCATTAGTCCCTTAATAACCTTGAAATTCTCGTGGAGTACTTTTACCACCGGGGTAATGCAGTTTGTGGTGCATGAAGCATTAGAAATAATATTATGCTTTTCAGGTACATACGTTTTTTCGTTAATTCCCATTACTATGGTAATATCATCGTTCTTACCCGGTGCCGATAGTAATACCTTTTTAGCGCCGTTATCTATGTGGGCTTTAAGGAGACTGGCGTCTCGTAGCGTCCCTGTGGAATCGATAACTATATCCACCCCGGCATCTCCCCATTTAAGTTTAGTAGGGTCGCGTTCGGATGAGAATTTCACCGGGACGCCGTCGATTATTATAGAATCTATCCCGGGTTCCACAGTGCCGTGGTATTTCCCGTAGGCAGTGTCATATTTCAGTAGATGAGCGTTTGTCTTTGTATCAGCCGGACCGTTTATCATCGCCACTTCCAGCTTATCGCGGTGATACCTGTTTATGGTACGTACTGTTAATCTTCCGATTCTTCCGAAACCGTTGATTCCGATTTTTACCGTCATCCCTATTCCCCCTTTATTATGTGCTATTTATTTTAAAAA
The DNA here is from genome assembly GCA_964543495.1 of uncultured Dehalococcoidales bacterium. Lineage (GTDB taxonomy): Bacteria > Chloroflexota > Dehalococcoidia > Dehalococcoidales > UBA2162 > CAYVOV01. Next base: position 10,092 of record CAZIYN010000008.1, read on the forward strand.
TCACCAGGAAATAATACAATAATGACTATCGGACTCAGTAATACTCAAAACAGGTCCGTGAAACGGCGTATCATAAACCTGATCCGGCAATTATCAATAAAAAGAGCTACACTCGGGCCGGGCATCATTTCATTTAATCCAGCCCGAGGTATTCTTAACCTTTTATCCAGGTTACATACGAATTCGTATTCTATTTACTCACACGATACCGGACTAGTAGCTGAAGAGGTCGAGGCCACCCATTACGTGGACGTCCTGACCGGTGATGTACTTAGCATGTGCCGAGCACAGGAAAGCGACGACGGTAGCCACATCCATCGGCTCGCCGTATTCTTTCATGGCGATAACATTCTTGATTCGTTCGAACATACCGCCCTTCTGGGGGCCCTTTCCTGACGCCTGCATCTGACGTTGCATCTCAGGCGGTATCGGTTTCTCGATTACACCGAGGGTTACCGCATTAGCGGTAATCCCGACACGTGCTCCTTCGAGTGCCGCTGTCTTTGCCAGCTGGATTATTGCGCCTTTAGCTGCCGAATAGTTTGCCTGTCCGTATCCACCAAGGACACCAGCTATGGATGAGATATTGACGATACGTCCATATCCCTTTTCCAGCATTCCGTCCCAGGTCTCTCTTATCCAGTACCAGGGACCATCGAGGTCGATTTTCATCAGGTTCTTCCAGTCATCGACAGCTGTCAATTGAATACGTCCTCCGCCTCTTAGCAGTGCAGCATTGTTAACGAGAATTTCCGCGGTTCCCATATCGGCCGCAATCTTCTTTGCAGTATCAGCTACTTCTTCGTAGACCGACTGGTCGCACTTGAACGCCTTTGCATTAACACCCATTCCTCTGAGTTCTTCGGCGATTTTCTCAGCGCCTTCAATCAGGATATCGACGCAGGCGATATCCGCGCCTTCACCCGCCAGTACTTTGGCGATCGTGTGTCCCATTGCACCTTCCCTGCCGGTACCGGTAACAATAGCAAGCTTTCCTTTGATTCCCAGATCCATATTTCACCTATCCTTTCTAATATTCCCTGCGGTAAGCAGGTTTATTCTCCCTTATATTCGGGTTTTCTCTTCTCCTGGAAGGCTTTTCGTCCTTCCCTAAAGTCATTTGAGGAAGATACTTTATTTCTGTTGATTTCGCCTTCGAGCTTCAGGCCTTCCGCGAGAGTCATATCCTGACCTTTCAGTATAGCTTCTTTTACTCCCTGCATTGCAAGAGGTGCCGATTCGCACATTTTCTGGGCGCGCTCTTTAGCGGTCTTCATCAGGTCGGCCAGGGGGACTACTTCATGGACGAGACCTATCTTCAGAGCTTCCTGAGCTTCAACTCTCCTGCCCATCAGTGTCATCTCCATAGCCAGTCCCAGAGGAATAAGCCTTGGAAGTCTCTGAGTGCCGCCCCAGCCGGGCATAAGACCGAGTGTTACTTCGGTCAGGCCGAGTTTCGCCGAATCAGCGGCAATCCTGATGTCACAGGCCAGAGCTATTTCAAGTCCTCCGCCCAGTGCATATCCGTTGATAGCTGCAATAAGCGGTTTCCAGATTTCGAGCCCTCGCACAAGAGTCTCGGTAGGCATCGCCGGACGCGGCGTCGGTGCTCCTCCACCTCCCTGTCCGGGAGGTCCTCCTCCACCGGGTCGCTGCCCTGGCGGTGGCCCTCCTCCGCCTCGAAGGTCGAGACCGGTACAGAACGCCTTTTCCCCGGCACCGGTAATAATTCCGACCCATAATGACTTGTCGTCTCTGAAGTCAATCAGGGCTTCGGTCCATTCAGACAGTGCCTGCGGACTGAGTGCATTCATTACCTCCGGTCTGTCTATCGTAAAGATAGCGACATGACCCTCTTTCTCATATCCTATTGGCATAATTATACTCTCCTTCCCTTTTTATTTTTAAGTAAAATTATACGCGCGGTAACCCGAGTCCTCTCACCGCTATCGTGGTCCTCTGTATTTCGGAGCTACCTCCAATCAATCGCGACTGGTGACTGCTTAGGTAAGTTTCCCCGATTATTCCGTCCTGCCAGGCAGCCGGTGACCCTCTCATTAACTGTCCATGCATCCCCAGCAACTGAGTACTGAGGTCAGTTACCTGCTGGGTCAATTCGGAGCCGAACAGCTTCCCTATCGATGCCATCAGCGTAATATCGCGTCCCTGCGATTGCTGCCAGAACGTGTACTGTCCGAACAGTCCGGCTATTTCAGCCTTGATAGCGACATCCGCCAGCTTCGTTAGCCACAATTTTTTATCGATTCTTAACTTACCTTCGTCGTCTCTTTCTTTAATATATTCGAGCAAACGGTTTATAGAGCGCTTGGCGCTTTTCCCCAGCATAACAAGGCTGGACCTTTCTGCATTTAACAGTGCTCCGGCGACACGGGCACCGCCGTTCAATTCTCCTACCAGGTTTTCCTTCGGAACTTTAACATCATCTAGGAAAGTTTCGCAAAAGTCCTCTGTCCCAATCATATTGCGAATAGGTTTCGGATTTACTCCCGGTGTCTTCATGTCAACCAGAATAAAACTGATTCCCAGATGCTGTTTCAGTGCATTGGTGTCTGTCCTTACCAGGAAGAACCCCCAGTCGGCGCGATGAGCTCCAGTGGTCCATATTTTCTGTCCGTTCACCAGGAAATGGTCTCCCATATCCACCGCTTTGGTCTGCAGGGAAAACAGGTCGGAACCAGAGTTCGGCTCGCTGAATCCCTCGCACCAGAATATTTCTCCCTTTCCCATCGGAATCAGGTGTTTTCGTTTTTGTTCTTCAGTTCCATGCGCCAGTAGTATCGGCGCCAGCATATCCAGACCGAAGCCGTTTATGGAAATCATATTAATTTTGGACATTTCGTCGTCCAGTACAATTTTATAAGGGATACCGGCTTCCCCTTTGCCACCATACTCTTCCGGCCAGGTAAGACAAAGCCATCCTTTATCACCTAATTTCCTGGCCAGTCTCCTGGTAGCAGCGTTACTCTCATCCGTATAACTGCCGCCAGGCCTGGAAGCATTCTCAAAATCCTCAGATTCCTTCTTTATAAAATCCTGCACTTCCTCGCGGAACGACTCTTCTTCTTTCGTCGCGGTAATGCTAAAATCCATAGCTAAAATATCCCTGTTATATACTGATTTCCGCCTCTCTGCTTATTCTCTCTGTAACCAGACCCTGGTAGTATTCCACGTCTCCGAAAGCAGACTCGGCTGCTTTGCAGCGTCTCGTGTAATAATGCAAATCATGGTCCATAGTGGTACCGATGGCGCCGTGAATCTGGTGCGCAAGAGCGATAACGCGCGGAGCTACCTGACTTGCCCATGCCTTGGCTATGGCTACTTCCCATGCACATGGGAGTCCTGCATCTACTTTCCACGCCGCCTGGTACGCGGCAAGCATTGCACCGTTTATGTCTATAGACATATTTGCACAGTGGTGCTGTACTGCCTGGAAACTCCCGATAGGTTGGCCGAATGCATACCTTTCTTTGGCATAATTGAGAGTCATTTCGAATACCTGCTGGAAAGCACCGACCATATCGCAGCACTTAGCCGTCGCGGCTGCCTGGACTATTTTTTCAACACCATCCCACCCTTTATCACGTTCACCTAGTATATTTTCACCGGGTACTTTTACATTATCGAAAACAACTTCGCACATTTTTTCTTTGGAAATCGTTTTCAGCAAGGTAGAGTTTACACCCGCGGTTTTAGCGTCTACTATGAAAATTGTTATACCTTCTTCGGGTGTACTCGCTTCTTCAGTCCTGGCTGCGCATAAGATATAATCGGCAACACCGGCATCCGGGACAAATAGTTTGGTACCGTTGATAACATAGCTGTCCCCGTCTTTAGATGCTTTTACCTGGATTCCGCCTGCATCGTATCTTCCGTTTTCTTCATAAAGCGCCAGGGTAAAAATGGCACTGCCTTTTACTATCTCGGGCAGGTATTTACTCTTCTGTTCTTCGTTTCCAAGATTCAGTATCGGCAGGGCGCCGAGGACTACGGTAGAAAAATATGGGCCGGGAACACATGCCCGCCCCATTTCTTCGATTAAAACTGTGAGGTCCTGGAAGGTCATACCTTCACCGCCATATTTTTCCGGAAGTGCCAGTCCCATCCAGCCCAGCTCAATCATTTCCTTCCAGATATTCGGTGAATAGCCCGTAACGCTGTCTTCCAGCTCTTTCACCACTTTTTTTGGAAATTTGTCAGCCAAGAAATCACGAGCCATATTTCTCAGCATTATTTGTTCTTCAGAGAAATCGAGGTTCATTGTCACCCACCTAATTCCAGTTAAGACCTGCCTGCGAGGTATTCAATACATTTGTTGCGCAACCAGTCCCTGCTGATTCGGTTAGTTCAGGTACCCGCAGTGACAACCGATTAACCGCTATGGTAGCTCTGCCTGGAGAGCTACCATAGCAATATTATTCAATTATACGTTTCCCTATTTTTTAGTCTCGCTGCCCGGTAATAGTAACACTTCCCATACCGCTGCCGGGGTTGAAACCGAAGTTATGAGTCACACCAATAGTACGGTTCTTCCTCTGCCGCGGACCGGCTTTACCCTGCATCTGCTTGTATACTTCGTATATCATCCGCAAACCGCTGGCACCGATAGGATGGCCGAATGATTTCAGTCCGCCATCCGGATTAACTGCCAGGTCACCATCCAACTGGAACCTGCCATCCTTGATGTATTGCGGAGCTTCACCTCTAGGGCAGAAACCGAGGTCCTCCATCAGTACCAGTTCGGTGATGCTGAAACAATCATGTACTTCTGCAAGGTCGATTTCCTTGAACGGTTCTTTAATACCAGCCTGTTCGTATGCCTGTTTTGCAGCCTGTACCGAGGGTTCCATGTGACGCATATCTTCGTCCTGCCGCATCCATCCCTGACGGGCACCGACAGATAGTCCGATTCCTTTGACAAGGATATAATCATCCCTGAAATTCTTGGCCATATCAGCGCGGGTAATAATCGCGCAGGCTGCCCCGTCACTGACGCCACAACAATCATACAGACCCAGCGGCCAGTGCATCATTCGGGCATTCATCGCCTGCTCTTCGGTTATTGCCTGCTGGAAGTGGGCCTTCGGATTCAGAGAACCATTGTAGTGGTTCTTGACTGCAATCTTCGAAAGTATAGGTTTGAACGTATCGTAAGTATATCCGAAATCGGCCATATACCGGCTTGCCATTCTTGCGAATGCCGTACCGGCACCTCCGCCGGGGAATCCAAGCATATCGCTGGCGCCCATACCTCCGCCTCCACCAAGGCCACCTCGCCCGGCGTCCTTCAGTTTCTCTACGCCCATAGCCATAACGACATCGTAAGCGCCGGCTGCGACCGAATAACACGCATTTCTGAAAGCATCTGTCGCGGTGGCACAGAGGTTCTCGATACGGGTAACCGGAATATATTCGAACTTTAACGCATAAGCAAGCGGCTCGCCCATCGATAATCTTGTGGTCCCGAACCAGGCTGCTTCGATATCTTTAACTTCTATCCCGGCGTCTTCATACGCTTCTGCGGCAGCTTCCACCATCATGTCGTTGGCGCTCTGTTCCCAGTTTTCGCCGAATCTTACACAGCCCATACCGACAATTGCAACTTTATCTTTAATACTTTCCGCCATTTATTTTTCCTCCTTCTCCTGATGAACCCAGCTTTCGCGTACAGGCATGAACTTCCACCAGTAATGATGGATTCCTCCGCCTCCGCGAAGTTTTCTGAATGTCATCTCAAGGTCCATTCCAACCGGTACGTCTTCAGGTTTAAGCTTATTATCGGTCAATGCCGAAAGCATCCTTCCGCCGCCTTCCCAGTCGGCAAGGATATCCATATTCGGATTTGCGTACGGTGGTGTCGGCGCAGCATAATCGGGTACTACCGAAAACAGCTTTGCTCTTTTATCGGAAAGTCTGTACGGCTCCATCTGGTCTTTCGTATGGCACCGGGTGCATACCCGCTGCGGGGGATATTGAATCGTGCCGCATACTTTACATTTTGTCCCTTTAAACGGATATATCTGGTCTACCTCTCTGGCTACTATAGAAGCTGCCGGTCCGGCTCCTGACTCCGCACTCGGGACATTGTGATGGAAACCGAAATACATATCATAGCTGGGGAATATCTGTTTGTGCTCGATATGCTTCTTCAAGCCACGTTTCGGTTTCAAGTTTTTGGCATTTTCCGTTACCTTCAGCAGCATAACATCGCAGCCGTTACCGTACTGGATTACCATTATGGTATCTCCCGCTTTGGCTCCTTCTTCTATTGCACCAACAGCCATCATCAGTGCGGAAGCAGTGCCGGTGTTTCCAACCGTGTTGTACAACGTGTCAGCTAACTGCTCGGGACCAATACCCAGTATTTTAGCTACCTGTCCGTGTCTTCTCGGATTATTCCCGTATAATGCTACTTTGGTTACGTCAGCCATCGATAACTTGTATTTTTCAAGAAAAGCTTTTACGACTCTGGGTACAACCTTCATGTAGCCTTCTTCCTGTACCCACCTGTCTTCCCAGGTCCTAACGGTGCTACCTGAGTCACGCCACATATCCAGAAGCTCGTTCGAGACTGAATAATAGGCTTCTACGGATATTGCCTCGTTGGTATCGCCAACCAGAAATGCGACCGCTCCATCGCCGAACACCTGGTCCATTTCACTTCTCGGAGGACCCAGCCGGCAATCACTCACCGTTACCAGGATTTTCTTTGCCGAACCTGCTTTCACCGAGTCAAGTGCCAGCTTAAGAGCTGCTGTTCCTGACCTTAATGAATCTACACAATCGACTGTATAGATATCGTTCCGTAAGTCAAGAGCGGATGCCATAACGGTGGCACACATTTTCTCTTTATACGGAAGAGTTGTAGAGGCTACATACAGTCCCTCGATTTCATTGCGGTCCATGTCTCCCAGACAGTCTAAACCGGCGGCTACTGCCATTGTCAGACTATCTTCATCATAAAAGGCTACCGCTTTCTCAGTCGGTAGCCGCCACCCTTGCGTTCCCTTTCCCAGCCTTTTTAACGGTACGTACGCTCCATATGAGACTATTCCCGCCATATAGATTTCTCCTTTCCATTGTTTACACATTTGAATTGCGAAAACCAGATGAGTGAAAAGGTTGGCTTCCCGAAAGAACAGTATGGAGTATAGCACACGATTTTTAAAAAAGTCAATTTATTCGCCGACTGTAAATCGATACTGGGAAGAAGTTGAAATCTGTGTCCTTTGGTGTTAGAATATGCTCACTATTATTTTTATGTCACTGACACATAAAGTCCATATATCATCCTGCTATACCGTATTCGCCTGACTAGAAGGAAGACGGACAATGAGTGACCAATATACCGATATGGATAATTTCTCCGATACCGACCTGTGGTGTCTGATAATCAGGACCTGGTACGCTATTTCCAGATTGCGTGAATTGGAACTTGCTCAATTCGGTCTTTCAATCGAACAGTCGTCGATTCTTAAAATAATGACTATAAGAGGCGGTTCTACAAACGCCAAAGAACTCGAGTACCTCACCATGCGACAGCAGCACTCCATTTCAACCCTTATCAATAGAATGATTAAAAGCGGACTCGTCGATAAGAAAAAAGAATCCAATGAAAGAAGACACAGGATTATTATTACTCCCGCTGGTGAAGCGATAAATAAGCAGGTGACTTACGCCTCTATCGAGTTGGTATTTTCTTCACTTGATGAATCTGAGCAAGACCTGTTTACCCATTATGTCAATACGATTTATTCTAAGGCGCGAGAATTACTAGGAATATCGGATAATCCACCTTATCTGAAGCCAATCGATAGCGTAATCACCCAACCGAAAAGCAGTATATTAACAAATCCATTAGTTAATTATCTTAAATTATGGGCTGCTCTGGATACAGCCGGTTTTGCGATACTCAGATTACGCAAGCTTGAACTCGCTAAATTAAACCTCACTTCGGAACAGTCAATGGTACTATCTGTGATACAGCATTGTGGAGGTTCTACTACTGCAAAAGATATCGAGCGTTTTACTACTCGGCAACATCATTCAATTTCCACTCTTATTAACAGGATGGTAAAAAGCGGTCTGGTAATTAAAACTAAATCTCCTAATGAAAAAATGTACAGAATATTAATGACGCCGGAGGGAGAAAAGCAATATAACAGTATTACCACAGATTCAATTGAAATGATATTCGATTCCCTTACCGATAAAACAAAACGAGAATTTGCCGGTCTTTTACTCTCGTTATATTCAGAAGCTTCCGGTTTGCTGGGTATGTCACAGGTTCAACCTCTTCTAACGCCCGTTATTTAGGTGCCAGCCTTAATTAAACGGAATATCAGTCACTGTTAACCGTATCTAAATGCATCACTAAAGACATCATACTCGACATCACTATTGACAATTTCCTGAAATTATTTTATACTCCGCTAAAATCCATCTATGATATATTATGCAGAGTTGAGGGAAATAAGATAAGTTAAAGGGAAATCTAATGTTTTCTCAGAAAAGGACGTTCGTTACCTGCTGAATTATTTGGCAGTCGAGAACGTTCTTTTTTACATTTATATAGTTCTCACTGAGGGATGATGATATAAGAAAATAAAATAGAATTCTCGGCGCTGGCCCTGCCATACGAACCTAGATACTGCAGGTTTTCTTTCCCAGCCTGGCAGTTTGATTAGCATTAATCACCTCTTCTCATCCTCGGCAATCCGGGGTTTGTTGGTTACATGGCAGGGCCAGTATAAAGGAGGCGGTTATAGAATACTTTCGGTTCGTTCGAGATTGAGCAGGCACGGCAATATTCAAGGTTTTTTATTATTCTTCGATATTATCGCCAGTTACATCTCTATTGACAAACGCTTTAGAATAATTTATACTCCGCTATAATATAAGAATCAATTATAGAAAGAAGAATCATATAGTTTAAAGTAAAAGTGCATAAATTATAGAGAAATTCCGGTGCTTGCTCAACAAAGGACGTTCGAAACCTGCTGAACTACTTGGCAGTCGAGGACGCCCTTTTTTAGTACTTTTTTGTTATGTGCGAAACTACCCGGGAGGGTGGTGATATAAGAAAATAAAATGGAATTCTCGGCGCTGGCCCTGCCATACGAACCGAGGTGCTGCAGGTTTTCTTTCCCAGCCTGACAGCTTGATTAGTCTTAATCACCTCCTCTCATCCTCGGCACTCCGAGGTATGCTGGTTTTATGGCAGGGTCAGTTTAGAAGGAGGTGATATGTAAGGAAAATATGAGTATTGCATTAAGTAACACCTTGATAGAGTCCGCACCGGCGGACAATCCAAAGAAGATGGAGGAAAAGTAATGGCGAAAAAGGTTCTATGGTTGTTGGTGAGCTGCCTGATGGCGATATCGCTGATAATGGCATCATGCGGCACGACAACGGTAGAGGAGGAAGAAGAGGAAGAAGAAGTAGTAATAGGAGAGGAAGAGGAGGAAGAAGAGGAAGAGGAGCAGGAAGGGTTTGCCGACCCCGAAACTCCCAAGTATGGTGGTACTTTAACATCCATACTGACCACCGACCCGTTAGGCTGGGACTACGCTTCGACGAGGTTGATGACGTCCAATACCATGCAGAACGAAGAGTTAACGATGGGTGACTGGTCGAGAGGTCCTGCAGGGACCGGGCTGAACGACTGGACGGCAGGTTTCGGAGGCCGTTTCGGTGAACTTACCGGCTGTCTTGCGGAAAGCTGGTCGACGCCGGACGACGAGACTATCACCTACACGATTCGCAAAGGTGTTTACTGGTGGGACAAGTATCCGGCAAACGGAAGAGAACTCACACCTGAAGATATCAAGTGGAACATAGAGCGTAATTTCAGCTCACCCTCATCATATCTATATGCTTCATACACGACCAAAGGCTGGAATCCTACCAATGTAACGGTAAATGGCGACACGGTTACCATGACGGTCATCCCGGAATCACAGGGACTGATGATGTGCGTAATCAGCGATTACCTCTGGCATATGTGTCCCGATGTAATCGATGCATACGGTGACGGAAAGGACTGGCAGCGTAATCTAGGAACCGGACCGTTTATGCTTAAAGATTACGTTGTGGGTAGTTCCATGAAATACGATAAGAACCCGAACTACTGGCAGACCGACCCGCTTAATCCGGGCAACGAGCTTCCCTATATAGACGGTGTCAAGCAGTTAATCATATCCGATACTTCTACTTCACAGGCCGCGTTCAGGACTGGAAAGCTTGACCGTTACCCAACGACCTCCTGGGAGACTAAAGACCTTCTGCTTCAGCAGTGTCCCGATGTAATGCACCATGCCACAAAAGGGCAGGGTGTAAACTACCCCTGGATGAAAATACACATCGGTAATCCCTGGGAGGACATAAAGATAAGGCAAGCTGCGAATATGGCTATTAACCAGCAGGAGATAATGGATGAGTACTACGGCGGCAATGCCGAGATACTCAACTGGCCGTATGTCGACCTACCCGTATTCAGCGGTATGTATACACCTCTTGAGGAGCAACCGCAGATAGTCCAGGATATGTTCGGCTATGACCCGGACAGGGCGAAAGCAATACTCGCCGAAGCCGGCTATCCGGATGGCTTTAAGACTTCAATCGATTGTTCGACGACGCATGTCGACCTGCTTTCTATTGTCAGGGAGTATCTGCTTGCCGTAGGTATTGACATGGAAATCCAGGCGCATGAGTTCGGCGTATACTGGGCGATGCGTTCAGCTGTCAGTTTTGAAGAGATGATATACTCCAACGACATGGCTTCACTGGCATTCAGGATGCTGTGCGTCGGCAGTACCAGTGTCTGGAACTATTCTGGATTCTCATCTGAGAGGACTGAAGAAACTCTCGAGATAGTTTCACAGAATGTAGGTAAAGATGATGCAGTCGTAGAGAAGGCACTGAAAGAAATCGGCCCGTTCGAGCTCGAACAGGCCCTTGCGCTTTACCTGCCTATTCCGCATACCTTCTCAATGTGGTGGCCATGGCTGCAGAACTTCTATGGTGCAACCGGTGGCGGCGGCTACTTCACTCCGGATCAGTTCCTCACCTACTGCTGGATAGATACGGATATGAAGAAAGCCATGGGTTACTAGGGCTGTATAAGCATCGCAGTTCTGGTT
>CAZIYN010000009.1:0-20156 GCA_964543495.1 uncultured Dehalococcoidales bacterium
TATGTTGGGAGGAGAAATCTATGTTAAAACGGGTGACGGAAAGGGGACTATCATATCGGTAAGTCTCCCTATACAAATTCCTGTGGAGGGAAGATAAATGGAAACTATTAATATATTACTTGTGGATGACCACCGCGTAGTACGCGAAGGATTGAGGCGTATGCTGGAACTCGAATCAGATTTCCGGGTTGTAGGAGAAGCTTCCGACGCCCAGACTGTTATCGATCAGGTGGGAGAGCTTGCTCCTGAAGTTGTCCTGATGGATATCAAAATGCCCGGAGGAGACGGAATCTCTCTTACCCGCCGGCTGAAGGAAGAATATCCTGAGTGTAACGTAATAATGCTGACCCTGTATGATGAATATCTTACACAGGCGATTGAAGCCGGAGCTGCCGGCTACCTTCTGAAAGACATCGAAAGGGAGGAATTGATAAAAGCGATTCGCGGCATTCACGACGGACGCTCGACACTCAATCTGTCACTGGACAGAGACCAGCTGCATGACCTTATCTCCCAGGCTAATGAGAAACAGCGCTCCAACCTCACGGAAAGGGAATTGAATATTCTCCGTCTGATTTCAGAAGGAGTGACAACCAAGGATATAGCGGAGCAGCTGTTTTTAAGCCAGGCATCCGTGAAGAGGAGTGTGCGGATAATATTCGAGAAGCTGAATGCTCATAATCGTTCCGGTGCGGTAGCAGAAGCGTACAAAAGAAGGCTCATATAATACAGGTGCTCAATGTATTACTAATGTATAAATCAGATTATCCGAAAGTTCAGTAATCTGAGCCGTAATAATATAAGGTATTAGCCTCCTGGAACTTACATAATATCTCTTCATGAGATAGATTAGAATGCACCTGTGTCAGTTAGTATATCGGGGGAGGCTGGCAGAAAGCGAGTAAAAATGGAAGACAAAATTCAGATTCTGGTAGTTGACGACCATCAGGTAGTGCGCGAAGGAATAGGCCGCCTGCTGGGTGACGAAGAAGGCATCGAGCTTGTCGGACAGGGTTCAAACAGTCAGGACGCAATGCTTCAGGTAGAAATGTACTCACCTGATATCATTCTGATGGATATAAAGATGCCGGACATGGACGGTATTGAGCTTACCCGTCAGCTTAAACAGAAATATCCCGATTGCAACGTAATTATGCTCACGCTCTATGACGAGTACCTCAACCAGGCAATCGAAGCAGGTGCCCGGGGGTATCTCCTGAAGGATATCAAGCGTGAAGAGCTGGCCGACGCAATAAGACGTGTCCATAGCGGGCATATGGCTATAAGCGACAGTATCCAATCCAAGAATCAGCTATCTTATGAAGACAGACGCAGTCTGAATAACGTCGAGGGTTCGAGAGCAGTAGTGGAAGAGGTCCAGATAGTATTATCTCCGCCGGTAGAAGCCAACCAGTTAATGAGATTCGCTGGCAGGACCGAAGAGCGCTTACAGTCCCGCGTATTGCAAATGGTCGGTGCCTGGGAAGAAGGCACCGTAATGACAATAGCTCTTAACAGAGCTACCGCATTATCTACAATAGTAAGTCAGTTCAGAGATATCCCGGAAATAGAAACCGTCGAAGAGACACCTAAAGACAATGAGGTGAACCCGAAACTGCTGAAGAAAGCTATGAGTATCCCCAAAGCTGACCACAAGGCGAGAGCAACATTGTTCGTGAAACTCGAGAAAAATTAGTTTTTTATTATGAAATAGTACTACTTCTCATCGAGAAGGTCGTACATCTCCCGATATGAACTGCCGAATTCAGGACCAACATTCGGCAGTTTTTCTTTTATCCTGTTCATCCTGTCGATAAAGCCCTGCCTGTCTCCGTTGCGTACAATATCCGCCCATTTCTTTGTACTGTCCCTGAAAAGGTCTTCCATATCCGTCATCCCGGGCAGGTTCATCTGTATCGAAGCATAGAGTTTCGGGTCCTCCGTAATTACGCTTTCCGCGAGGGTCAGCAGCACCTTGTACGTCGGTCCTCCGATTTCCTTCATTTTCTCCAGCGAACTGAAACTCAGCAGCACGTCGGCAGAAGCAATGGCTATAAAATGTGAGAGGCCGAGAATAACCGTCATCATTTCGTCATGCTCTTGAGGTGTCATCAGTGTAACGATAGCACCTTTCGCCTCGAGAAATTTCTTCACTCTTCCGGCCAGTTCTGCTTCCCCGGCATTCGTTGGAGTCAGGACGAAGTTCTGGTTGCGGGTACTCCTGGCACCGGGACCGAACACAGGATGTGTCCCCAGTATAGTTATACCTGAAAGATTCCTGTGCATTACTTCCACGGGCATTACTTTCACCGAAGTTATATCAATTACCGCCTGTTCCGGCGTTAGGCAGGGCTGAAGTTCTTCAATCACTTCTTCGAAACTATCTATAGGTACCGACACCATGATAAAGCCGGCTCCTTTAACGGCATCCGGAATGTCTGTGGTCGTGCTGATATTCAGTCGTTTACCGGCATCGCTGAGTTTCCGCTCATCCCTTCCATGTATAATTACGTCTTTACCGTCTGAGGAAAGGAATTCGGCAAACCACTGCCCCATCTTACCCGAACCGCCTATGATTGCTATTTTCATCCGAACGCCCCCTGTTATTCCTCTTCAGCCTTCGGGTAGGAACCGAGAATGTTCAGGAACAGCGCCGATTTCTCCATTTCCTGCAGAGTCTCCCTCACGGCTTCCTCAGCACGGTGGCCTTCGAAATCAAGGTAAAAATTATACTCCCAGGGTTTCTGACGGGTGGGCCTGGACTCAATCTTCGTCAGGTTTATATTCCTCTCGGCAAGGATTTTAAGGAAATTATAGAGTGCTCCGGGCTCGTGCTTTACCGAGAATACAATAGATGTTTTGTCATTCCCCGTCTGTGGAGAGTCCTCGCCCGAAAGGATAAAGAACCTGGTAAAATTGTTCTTGTTGTCCTCTATACCTTGGGCCAGTATTTCCATTTCGTATATATCCGCCGAGCGGGCACTGGCTATCGCCGCTCCGTCTCGTATATCATTCTGCTTTATCATCAGCACGCTGCCCGCAGTATCATAGGTTGATATCGCTTCGCATTCCAGTTTTCTCAGGTATGCATGGCACTGCCCCAGAGCCTGCGGGTGGGAATATACCTTTTTAACCTCATTGATTCCTACTCCGGGAATAGCTATCAGGCAGTGGACGACCCTCAATCTCGTTTCACCGCTGACTTTAATATTAGATTCCAGGAGCATATCATACGTCCTGGTAATGCTGCCCTCGAGAGAGTTTTCGATAGGTACGATACCGTAGCGGATGTCTTTATTCTCCACGACGTTAAAAACATCATCGACTGTTTCGCACGGCCTCACCTGGATGGAATCACCGAAAAACTGGAAGGCGGCTTCTTCACTGAAAGCCCCTTTCTCTCCCTGGAAAGCGACCTCTATTCCTTCCATACCTCACCCTCCATATTCTTCGAAGTCGCAATTATCTGTCTGTAAATGCTTGCGATATCTTCCGGACTGAGGCCTTCCTGCCCGGCTATTTCTCTCACATTATCGAGCACCACCTGCTCCCTGTTAAGGTCTTCCAGCTGTTTTCCCAGCTTCTTCTTTACCTCACCTATTTCTTCGGCAATCTTTATCCTCTTGGATATCAGCCTGACTATTCTGTCATCGACATCATCTATTTTATTCCTCAGTTCATCAAGACTCATTACTTACCTCCGGGACAGGTTATGCTTTATTTTACTATCTCAGGGATAATACCGGCTCTGAGTGCGAAATCACAAAGAGTTACCGCCATCATCGCTTCCACTACCGGTACCGCTCTGGGGACGATGCAGGCATCATGCCTGCCTTTAATCTCCAGTTCCGCGTTTTCCATCTTGGCAATATCCACGGTCTGCTGCTTTTTAGCTATCGAGGGAGTCGGTTTCACGGCAACTCCGACCACTACCGGCATACCATTGCTTATTCCCCCTAATATTCCGCCGGCGTTATTTGTCTTTGTTACTATTTTCCCGTCTTCAACGGCAAACGGGTCGTTATTTTCCGAACCCCTCATCAGAGAAGAGGCGAATCCGGAGCCGAATTCTACCCCCTTTACCGCAGGTATGGCGAATAACGCTTTTGCCAACTCACCTTCCAGTGTATCGAACACTGGTTCACCGAGCCCCGCTGGTACATTCAATGCAATTCCCTCTATCAATCCGCCGACACTGTCGCCTTCGCCCTGTGCTTCTTCGATTGCCTTCAGCATAAGTTCGGCGGCTTCGGGATCGGCGCACCTCAATTCGTTCTTTTCCACGTTCTTGCGTATTTCATCATAGCTCATCGTTTCGGCGGTAATACCGGCTATCTCGACCGTATGAGCGATTACTTCGACACCTGCCAGTTTCAGCAACTTTTTAGTGATAGCTCCAGCCATCACGAAGGATGCTGTAATCCTGCCCGAAAACCTGCCGCCTCCCCTGTAGTCGTTATAACCACCGTATTTTATACGGGCGGTATAGTCGGCATGTCCGGGGCGGAGCATGTCTTTTATTTGCTCATACTGGCTGGAATCGACATCCTTATTCCAGATAACCAGCGTAATCGGGGCTCCGGTTGTATATCCGCCTGTAATCCCTGAAATAGTTTCCACTCTGTCTTCTTCCGCCCTGGTCGTCGAAGCAACGCCTTTCCCAGGACTCCTTTTATCCACTTCCGCCTGGATATCCTTTTCACTAACGGACAGGCCGGCCGGACAGCCGTCGATTACGACGCCGATACAGCTACCATGACTCTCACCGAAGCTGGTTATCCTGAATATATTTCCATAACTATTTTCCATTTAATTTCACCTCTCCCCCGATACTTCTCAGCACATCCCAGTACTCGGGATAGGTCTTGGAAACGCATTCCGCATCGCCTATCACAGTGCTACCGGTCATTATACCCAGTATACCGAAAGCCATGGCGATACGGTGGTCGCCCCTGGTATCTACAACGGAGCCATTTGATTCCGAACCGGTAATCCTGAGTCTGTCTCTCTCCTCTTCGACCGTTATTCCCATATTTTTCAGTCCTTCAGCTACGGCTGAAATCCTGTCTGACTCCTTAAGCCTCGCCCTCTCGATGCCGGTCAGTTCGGATGTTCCTCTGGCAGCAGTGGCAAGCACTCCGACAGTCGGCAGGAGGTCGATACTCTCATTAAGGTCGACGTTAATAGACCGTAACTCTGACCGTTTTACAGCAATAGAACCTTCCTTTAACGCTATATCCGCTCCCATATCTTTTATAATATCCAGTATTACCCTGTCACCCTGGAGGCTTTCCGGATTGAGACCAGTCACCTCGATTTCTCCTCCCAGAGCTCCGAGAGCAAGGAGGTAAGACGCAGAAGACCAGTCTCCTTCTACAACGTATTCGGCAGGCCTGAATTTCTGCGGCACGACTTCGAATTCACGCAGGTCATCCGAATGCTCAATCTCTATCCCGAATTTCCTCAGACATTCCAGTGTCATAAGGACGAACGACTGTGATTCCAGCGGAGTGGTCAGCCTGATTTTCATTCCGCCTTCGGCGTAAGGGGCTATCATCAGCAGAGCGGAAATGAACTGGGAGCTTATATTACCCGGCAGTTCCGTAACCCCGCCTGCAAGTCTGCCGCCGTTTACCGTAACAACCCCTACCTCCTCATTATAACTGCACTCTACTCCAAGCTGTCTGACCGCATCAATCAGTGGTACGATAGGTCTTACCGAGAGCGCTGGAGCCGCCGTAAGACAACATTCTCCCGGCACCAACGAAGCAATAGCAGTCATGAATCTCAGCGTAGCTGCCGACTCATTGCAGAACAGCTCGGATTTCGGGGCCGTAAAGTTCCCTCCGCTGACATGCCATACATCATCTTCTTTTTTTATACCGATTCCTATTCCTTCGAGTACGTTTTCCGCGGTTTCCGTATCATCGGAACCCAGGGGATTTACAATCTTACTTTCGCCTTCGGCCAGAGCGGCACACATCAGCCCGCGAATCGTGTAGCTCTTGGAAGAAGGTGCCGCTACTCTGCCCTTTATCACGCTCTTAGAGATTGTAGCTTTCATCTTTCTTCAGCATCTCAATTATTTTATCCACGACACCATCGATGCCCAGTTCCGAGGTATCCACGATTATATCCGCCGCCCTCTCATAGAAAGGCCCTCTGAACTCCAGCATCTCTTTTATGGTCTTCAACTGGTCCTCGACTTCGAGTAGCGGTCTCTGTCCCTGTTCTACCGAGACCCGTTCCAGGATGACCTCCGGTTTCGCGGTCAGGCATACCGTTACGCCGTTCTGTCTCAGGCGGTCGGTATTTATCTTGTTGAGTACAATTCCGCCGCCGCAGGCAATCACCACGTTCTCTCTCCCGGCAACCTGCTTCGTCGCCTCGATTTCAAGTTCGCGGAAGCCGATTTCTCCGCTGTCTTTAAAAATATCGGGAATGGGCTTACCCGCCTTTTCCTCAATCATCCAGTCGAGTTCGAGAAAATCCTTTCCGAGTCTCTCCGAGAGCAGCTTACCGACGACTGTCTTCCCGGTACCCATATACCCTATCAACGCTATATTAGTCTTCATTTGTATCATCACCGCCTAAAGAAACTTGACCGCTTCTCTTTTCATCAAATCGAACGGCGGTTTAATTCCCATCCATTTCTCGAACGCCAGGATACCCTGCCAGACGAGCATATCGACCCCGCTTATTATTGTTGCTCCGGCTTTTTCGGCATCTTTCAGGAACTGCGTTTTTTCCGGATTATACACAACATCATAGACAATCAGGTCTTTATTCAATAGTTTCGCAGGTACGGCCGATATACCATCATTAGGACTCATCCCGACGCTGGTAGCGTTAACCAGGATATCGGCCCTATCGATTACACCTGCAAGGTTTCCTTCTGTGAGCTCCAGTGCATTAACCGGCTTTCCGAATTCCTGCGTAATCCTTTCGGCAAGGTCGGCAGCCCATTCCAGCTCCTCGATACGGTTCAATACCACGATGTTCGCTCCGCGGTCGGCAAGTATGAAAGAGACCGCCCTGGAGGCTCCGCCGGCACCGATTACAGCTACGTTCTTACCCTTAGGCTCGACGCCTTTTTCAAGAAGGGGCTGGAGGAAACCGGTGGCGTCCGTGTTATAGCCGGTCAGGACTCCGTTATCGTTCACAATCGTGTTTACGGCGCCTATTTTTTCCGCCAGAGGGTCCAGTTTGTCCAGTAGCGGAATGACATTCACCTTATGCGGAATTGTAACATTCATCCCGGGTATCTGCAGAGCCCTTATTCCTTCGATAGCCGCTGCGAGTTTATCTGCGGTGACCCTGAACGCCACGTAGATATAATCGAGTCCCGCGTTCCTGAAAGCAGCGTTATGCATCGCCGGCGACATCGTGTGTTCCACGGGGTCGCCAATGAGTCCGCAAAGTTTTGTTTTTCCAGAAATATTATTATCCATCACTATCCTTTTTACTCTATTCTCTTAATCTCTGGCACCTATAGTCCTGTACATCTCCACCAGTCCCTGCACAGTCAATTGCCCTGGGGCGGCTTCTTTACCTTTTCCGATTGACGCGTAGGTGAAATCTCCCCCCGCAAGCGGACACAGCACCCGGCTTATCCCGCCGAGAGGCCCCATGGCAAAGGAGACAATTTTTATTCCGGGAAATTCACGCATAAGCTTCAATACCTTCAGGTTGTCCTCGTATTCTTTTGCCGTCGTTACCAGCTTGCAGATATCGGCTCCGGCTTTTAACTGCTTCTCTATTACCTTTTTCATATTCTCAAGAGAAGGTGTTTTTTCCGAATCGTGAAGCGACACGAGACATCTGGTGCGTTTTTTAATTGCCTTTATCACATTATCCAGGTTAGCCGTCTGCAGTTCGATGTCTATTATATCCGCACCCAGTTCAACTGCCCTGAGCAGTTTTTCAATCCGCCGGGCTTCATTCCCTTTCCACTGTCCACCTTCTTTCTCGGTCCGGTTGCAGGCAATCCAGGGCTTCCTGAGTTCTCCCGCAATCTTCTCCCAGCCGTCACCGATGAGGTCTATCCGCACCTCGTACAGGTCAGCCAGTGGTTCTACCTCCCTTACGGCGGCGATATCACTATTTATTATAGTGGCGCATATCCTTGCCTTATCCATTCCACTCACCCAGTACCTGTTTCACCAGATTTTCGCTGACATCATCGGTTATCAGCACGTCCCCGATACCTTTCGGCAGCACGAATTTCACCTTGCCGCCCGCTATTTTCTTATCGTGTTTCATCGCTTCAATCAATGCATCGATATCGGGAACCGGTATCCCTGTTTTCAGACCCATATTACCGATTAACCGGCGCAGTCTTTCCAGTTCATCTTCGCCCATAATACCGAGTTTACAGGAAATGGATGCCTCTATGAGCAAGCCGATAGCAACCGCCTCGCCGTGCCAGACCTGCAGACCGGAAACAGATTCTATAGCGTGTCCGATTGTATGTCCGCAATTCAATACATTTCTCAAGCCAAAGTCCAGTTCGTCCTTTTCCACAATTCCCGCTTTTATCCCGGCAGAGCGCGATACTACATGCTCCATAACTTCATTGTCCAGGTCTTTAATCCCTTCAAGGTGCTCTTCTATATAACCGAAGAATTCGTCATCCAGTATCAGACCGTGTTTAATTATCTCTGCCATTCCGTTAGACAATTCTCTGGGAGACAGTGATTTCAGGGTACCCAGGTCGGAGGCAGTCAGCTTCGGATGATAAAAAACTCCTATTTTATTTTTCAACTGTCTGTGGTTGACCGCTGTTTTTCCACCGATACTGCTGTCACCCTGCGCCAGCAGGGTAGTCGGCAGTTGCACAAGCGGCACTCCGCGCATATATGTGGCGGCAACGAATCCGGCAACATCACCTACTACTCCACCGCCAAGTGCCAGGATAGGAGTCTGTCTCTCCGAATAGAAACCGGTCAAATCATTATACAGTCTGCCCGCGGTTTCCAGAGATTTATTCTCTTCCCCCTGTTCGATTTCAAGTAGTTTCACCTCATAACCGTCACCGGAAAGGCTTTTCTCCAGGTCATTCCCGTACAACCCTTTTACGTGCGCGTCGGTGATGATTACCAGTTTATCGTGAAAGCCAAGCCCGTCCAGTATCTCACCCATCTGCCCGAGAAGCCCCGCGCCTATGAGGATGTCATAACTTTTATTATCCAGATTGAGACATACTTTTTTCATTTATTCCTGCTCCGAACTTCGTCTTATTATATACCATTTTAAATGGAAAAACCCTCTGCCTGAGAGGGTTTTATACTTATCGGATTGCTTTTTAACGTAAATTCAATGTTTTTTTGATATAGCCTCCCAGGCATGCACTATGCACACGTAAATGAAAAGTAATAATAATTCATCCGGGAGACTTTATCTATTATCATTATTTATATATCCAGCCTTTGTGGAGTAACTTTAACATAATGTTATTTCTTTGTCAACAGGCGTGGTATGACTCTAAATTTCAGTGAGTTCTTTTCTTTCTCTGTAATGTCTTGTGAACAGGAAAAACAGTATCGTTCCGACAAGACATATCAGTCCTCCCCAGTAGAATACGGCATTCAATCCGCTCATCCCTTCAATCCATCCTGCGATTATAGGTCCTATTCCCATCCCAATTCCCATTCCCAGAAACATTACGGACATCACGGAACCCATTCCGTACTTTCTCCCCTCGTCCACGCCTATTGCATTAGTTGCCGAAACATATACAGAGACTACCAGCCCCTGCGCCAGTAAAATAATTAACATCTGCCAGAAATTTCCCGCAAGAGGAATGAGTAAAATCAGTACTCCGAATCCCGATATTCCCAGGACAGCCAATGTCCTCCGCGAAAATCTGTCTGCTAACAGTCCGGCAGCAGGTGAAAACAGGGTTATTGAGAGAACATTAACTGATACCAGAACACCGATAAGACTGACACTGAGCCCGATAGCAACCCCGAATATCGGCATGAATGTAAACATGCTGCCTCTTCCGAGCGCTTCTCCCACCCTTATAGTAAGAAGACCCCTAACCACTCCGCTTGCACTCATATCTTTTAGAGAAAGATTGAATTCTTCTCGCTGTATTCTTTCCTGGACCCTGGGCAGAAACAGAAGGACTATCAAGAACGACAGCATATTCAAGCCGGCCATAATCAGAAAAGCCGTATTCATGCCGAATTTTTCCGTTACCAGCCCGCCCATCAGCGGACCGAAACCGAATCCGCTGAAAAATGCCGCATTGGCGAAACCCATCCACTTTCCTTCTTCATTTTTAGGAGAGAGGTCTCCCAGATAGGCAATAGCCACCGGTATCGTCATCGCTCCGGCGATGCCGTGTATAAATCTCACGAGAGTTAGAAGGTATACCGTCGGTGAGTAGATATACCCCAGAGAAATCAGCGAGTAAGCAAACAGTCCTGTGGTAAGGAATATCTTCCTGCCTTTGATATCTGACAGTCTTCCGGCAATGGGTACTGAAATAGCATTGGAAATCGCGTAGGACGATACGATTACTCCAAGCCAGACACCGGTGGCACCCATTTCGTTGATATAAAGGGGTAAAAGGGGCATCACAATCCCGATACCGAGAGTGGATGAAAACATTGAAAGGGCCAGAATGGGGAAGACTTTCTTTATCATTAAATTACCAATCAATTATAATCTCAACTGGTTATATACGGCAAATATCCTAATTGCACTCCCAGCCTGAGCCTGATATAATCAACATTTAGAAGAGGCTTATGTAAATGGCAGACGACATCGATAAACTTGAAACAATAAGACACTCCGCCGCACATATTATGGCAGAGGCAGTGCTTTCTTTATTCCCTGACGCAAAATTCGGTATCGGACCCGCAATAGAAAGCGGTTTCTACTACGATTTCGAATTGCCCCGCAGCCTCATACCGGAAGACCTTCCCGCTATAGAAGCCAGGATGAATGAAATTATTGCTTCCGGCGATACCTTCAGTCGTGAAGAACTATCCAAAGAGGAAGCAAGGGAATTATTCTCCGACCAGCCGTACAAGCTGGAACTTATAGATGAGCTTGAAGAGGATAAAGCGACTGTTTACAGACAGGGTGCTTTTACCGATTTATGCCGCGGACCTCATGTAACCTCTACAAAAGAGGTACCAGCTGCCGGTCTGAAGCTGGATAAAATTGCCGGTGCTTACTGGAGAGGTTCGGAAAAGAATCCCATGCTTCAGCGGATATACGGACTCCTTTTCAGTTCAAAAAAGGAACTGAAAGAATACCTGGCATATCAAGAGGAAATAAAGAAAAGAGACCACCGAAGAATTGGAAAAGACCTCGACCTTTTCGTATTCTCGGACCTGGTGGGGAAAGGTCTGCCGCTCTTTACCGAGAAAGGCTCCACTATCAGAAGGGAGCTGGAGCGGTTCATTGTGGACGAAGAAATAAAGCGAGGATACAAGCACGTCTATACTCCCGACCTGGCGAATGTAGAGCTATACAGGACTTCCGGTCACTACCCTTATTATCAGGATACAATGTACCCGATAATGAAAGTGGATGAAAACGAGTTGATGCTCAGACCGATGACCTGTCCCCACCATTACGAACTGTACGGAAGCAGGCCCAGGTCTTACAGAGAACTCCCTTTCAGAATCGCCGAGCTTGCCAAGCAATTCCGCTATGAGAAATCGGGTGAACTTACCGGACTTATCAGGGTACGCCTGTTCTGCCTTGCCGATTCCCATATTATCTGCCAGCCCGACCAGGCTAACGGTGAGATAAACGGGGCACTCGACCTTATAGAATATGTATCGGAAGTGCTGGGACTCGATACCGGTGAAAACTACAGTTACCGCCTATCGCTGGGCGACCGGAACAACGATACAAAGTATTATAAAGATGATGAAGCCTGGGACTTCGCTGAAAATGTACTTAGAACGGTACTTCAGCAAAGGGAAGCCAATTATTATGAAGCCGAAGACGAAGCGGCTTTTTACGGACCTAAAATCGATATCCAGATGAAGAACTTCGCCGGCAAGGAAGACACCGTATTCACCGTACAGTATGATTTCGTCGGTCCTAAACGCTTCAACCTTACCTATATAGATAAAGACCAGCAGGAAAAGGAAGCAATCGTTATTCACCGCTCATCCATCGGCTCAGTTGATAGAACAATGGCTTTCCTCATCGAGCATTATGCGGGAGCGTTCCCGGTATGGCTGGCTCCCGTCCAGGCGGTGGTTATCCCGGTTGCTGACCGGCATATCGAATACGCCAGCGGGCTTGAAGCGGAGATGAAGAAAGCCGGAATCAGGGTGAATGTCGACGACCGCTCGGAAAGAATTAACCAGAAAATCCGTAATGCCCAGCTGGAAAAAGTACCATATATGCTCATTGTCGGGGACAAGGAAGAAGCCGATTCCACCGTTTCCGTGCGGCTTCGAACCGGAGAACAACTTCCCGCCCGGTCCATAGGCAGTTTTATAGAAAACGTTACTAAGATTATTTCAGAAAAGTCGCTGGAACTTGTTTAGATACGAAAATTTGATTTGCCATAATAAAATGTGTTATAGTTTCTTTCGCAATAGACCTGTGCTTTAGAGGAGGTAAAACCGGACATAGTTAAGAAGCTGCGTGTCAATGCTGAAATAAGGGCTAAAGAAGTTCGCCTGGTAGGGGAGAAGGGTGAGCAGCTTGGAATTATGCCTCTTTATCAGGCACGGGAGGTAGCGAAGAATCAAAGCCTCGACCTTGTCGAAGTTGCCCCTACAGCCGATCCGCCGGTTTGCCGTTTGCTCGATTACGGTAAATACAAGTATGAGCAGGCAAAGAAAGAGCGGGAGGCAAAAAAGACCCAGAAAGTTTCTCTACTGAGGGAAGTCCGTCTTCGTCCGAAAATCGGCGACCATGATTTTAACGCCAAGGCAAGGCTGGTTAAAAAACTGCTCGATGGCGGAGACAAGGTCAAGATTACGGTAATGTTCAGGGGACGCGAAATTACTCACCCTCAGCTTGGTCTGAAACTGCTGCAGAGAATGGCGGACACGGTAACAGAGACTGCCACTGTCGAAGGGCAACCTGCGATGGATGGAAGAAGAATGCACGTAATTCTGACACCGGGAGCCGCCCAGAAGCAAAAAACAGAAAAAATAAAAGAAGAAGTGAAGGAATCCTAGATGCCAAAAATCAAGACTCATAAAGGAGCAAAAAGACGCTTCCATATCACCGGTACCGGCAAGATAATGCGTATCAAGATAGGGAAAAGTCACCTTCGCCGGAAAAAACCGGGGAGGACAAAGCGCTTATTCGATGATAAAGTAAATCTGAATTCAAGCGATAGAAAAAGAATCAGCAGATTATTACCCAACGGGTAAAGAGGAGTAGTACCTTGCCACGTGTAAAAAGAGGTGTAACAGGTCACCATCGTCATAAGAAAGTACTGGCGATGACAAAAGGACAGAGAGCTACCAGGCACAGCCTGTACCGCAGGGCCCATGAAGCCATGATGAAATCTCTAAGCTATGCATACGCCCACCGAAGGGAACGAAAAGGTGATATGCGGCGGTTGTGGATATCGCGTATCAACGCCGCCAGCAGAGCTCACGGAGTTACCTACGGCCAGTTGATTAACGGATTGAAAAAATCCGGAGTAGAAATTAACAGGAAAATGCTTGCCGATATGGCGGTTAAAGAACCGGATGCCTTCGCTAATATCGTTACTATGGCTAAGGATACCGGCAAGTAGCGGTTTCACAGTCAGGTCGGTTGACATATAGTAATATATAAGTTAAATTAGTTCTCAACAGGAATAAAAAATAATGATAGATACGACAGCATACGCAAACAGCCTCCGATTCTTCTTTAGCTTCATGTTTACTGAGCGCTAGCGGCGCTTGGGAGTATGTTGTCTTGATGTTAAACCATCAATCAGGCAAGTAAAAGAGGTTTTAACTAGGGACCCTCCCGGCGGAGGGTCGTATTAATTTAACAGCAGGTTATAGATATGTCACAGCAACCGGAAGATATACAAAAAAAAGCATTAAATGAACTTCAGGGTATCATCGGAGTCGATGAATTAAACGCATGGCGGGTACGCTACCTCGGCAGGAAAGGTGAGCTTACCGCTATCCTCAGGAGCCTTGGCAGCATGCCTGCCGAAGAAAGGAAAGCGCTCGGCAGTCTGGCCAACAGGGTAAAGTCCGTCCTCGAAAAAAACCTGGAAGAGAAAGAACAGGCTATACGTGAAGCCCGGTTGACATCTTCAGAAGAAGCCACGATAGACATCACTCTACCCGGCAGGTCTTTCCCGACAGGACGCCTTCACCCGATTCAGGAAACGGTGGACGAGATATGCGATATATTCGCTTCAATGGGGTTCCAGATAAAGGAAGGACCGGAGGTAGAATGGGACTACTATAACTTCGAGGCTCTTAATATTCCGGAAGAACATCCTTCCCGCGATAATATGTCCACCTACTGGATAGACGATACACCTGTAAATCCGAAAGGCAAACGACTGCTTAGGACTCACGGTACAGCTATAAGCGCCAGAATAGTGGAGACGATGGAACCTCCTAGCAGGACCATCGAACCCGGAAGGGTCTACCGTTATGAAGCAATCGATTCGACTCACCTGAATATATATCACAATATAGACGGGCTGGCCGTCGACAGGGGCATTACCATGGCGGACCTGAAAGGCACCCTGTATGAGTTCGCCAGACGCTACTTCGGCGAAGACAGGAAAGTACGCTTCCGTGTCGATTACTTCCCGTTTGTCGAACCGGGTGTCGAAATGGCTATCGACTGCATCGTTTGCAACGGTCAGGGATGCCGTTTCTGCGGAAACAGCGGCTGGCTTGAAATACTGGGAGCCGGAATGACTCACCCCGATGTGCTGCGCCGCGGTGGAATCGACCCCGATGTATACACGAGCTTCGCTTTCGGTATAGGACTCGAGCGCCTGCCGATGCTTCGCCACGGGATAGATAATATGAGATTGTTCTACAATAACGATTTAAGATTCCTGAGGCAATTCTAACTATGAAAGTATCGCTTAACTGGCTAAAAGACTACGTTGACATCACCGAACCGATTGATGCCATTGCAAAGAAACTTACAATGGCAGGGTTCGAAGTAGAAGATATCAAGGAAATCGGCAGTGGCTGGGAAAACGTCGTCATCGGGCAGATAACGGCTATCAACCCGCACCCGAATGCCGACCGCCTCAGCCTTCCCACCGTGGACCTGGGTAAAGAGCAGGTCTCCGTGGTATGCGGGGCACCCAATCTAAGGATAGGAGATAAGGTGCCGTTCGCTCATGTAGGCGCCAGGCTCCTTGACCCGGATACCGGGAAGATGGCTACTCTGAAACCCGCTAAAATCAGGGGTGTCGAATCAAGGGGAATGGTCTGCTCCGAAAAGGAACTCGGCATTTCAGACAGGCACCTGGGAATACTGGTGCTTGGCGAAGACGCCCCTATCGGAGCACCTCTAGCTGACTATCTGGGCGATACCGTACTGAACATAGACGTAACTCCCAACCGTCCCGATTGCCTTTCAGTCATAGGTATAGCCAGGGAGATTGCGGCTCTAACCGGACAGACCATTCATATACCGGAAATAGAATATGAAGAAAAAGGCGCTCCATTAGAAGGGCAGGTATCTATTGAAATTAATGCTCCCGACCTCTGTCCTCGTTATGCCGCCAGCCTGATAAAGAATGTAAATATCGGCGAATCTCCGCCGTGGATGCAGCAGCGCCTCCTCGCCTGCGGCCAGCGCCCGATAAGCAATATCGTAGATGTTACAAATTACGTTATGCTCGAATATGGTCAGCCGCTGCACTCTTTCGACTTCGAGAAACTGCGCGGTAATAAAATAATCGTCCGCCGCGCCAGTGGCTACGAGCCGATTACCACTCTCGATGATAATGAACGTGAGCTAGATTCTTCGATGCTGGTGATTGCCGACCCTATGGGTGCCGTAGCAGTAGCCGGTGTTATGGGAGGAGCCAATACGGAAGTAACCGAAACCACCACACAGATACTCCTCGAAGCCGCCAGTTTTAACCCGAGAAGTATCCACTATACCGGAAGGACACTTAATCTCCCCAGCGAAGCCTGCATGCGGTTTGAAAGAGGAATAAGTGCCGGCGTGGCAATGCCCGCTCTCAGGAGGGCAACCCAGCTGATAGCTCAGCTTGGAGACGGGGAAGTCGCCGCCGGCGTAATCGATATGTATCCGGGCGAACAGAAACCGGAACCGGTGATGATATCTACCGGAGAAGTCAAACGCTGTCTGGGAATTGAGTACAGTATCGAGCAGATTACGGACACCCTGACCCTGCTCGGATTCGAGTGTGAAAAGACCGGTAAGAGAAACGAAATAACGGCATCAGCCCCTTACTGGCGCA
Source organism: uncultured Dehalococcoidales bacterium (assembly GCA_964543495.1). Taxonomy (GTDB): domain Bacteria; phylum Chloroflexota; class Dehalococcoidia; order Dehalococcoidales; family UBA2162; genus CAYVOV01. Next base: position 16,406 of record CAZIYN010000009.1, read on the forward strand.
GTGATATCAGGTTGACCGTCGACCTTATCGAGGAAGTCGCCCGGATTCTGGATTATGATAATATCCCGACGACAATGATTAGCGAACCGATACCTCCTCAGAGTCCCGACCCTATAATAAAACTGAGACGGGAAACAAGAAAAATCCTTGCCGGTTACGGTTTCCAGGAAATGGTAACCTATACGCTTACAAGCCTCGATGCTCTCAGCAAGCTATCGACTGAACCTTATCCTGTCGACCCGCCTCCGCTTCAGCTCGCCAATCCGATGACTTCGGAACAGGAATTCCTCAGGTGCAGCCTGAGAGTGAACCTTCTACAATCGATCGCTTTAAATCGCAGACATGAGGACGGAGGTATCAGGATATTCGAGCTTGGTAAAATTTATATTCCGCATGGCGAAGAACTGCCTGAAGAACGTGACGAACTGTGCGGACTAATAAACGGTCCCTGGGCCGACAAATCCTGGCTCTCCGGAGAAGAACCGCCCGATTTCTACACTGTGAAGGGAATTGTGGAAGGTCTGCTCACCCGGCTTGGAATCGAAGCCGACTTTAAGAAAAGTTACGACCACGGTCTGCACTCCGTAAAGCAGGCGGCAATCTTGGTTAACGGTGATGTAATCGGAGTAATTGGCGAAGTACACCCCAAAGTCAGGGAGAGCTTCGATATCGAAGGGGAAGTATATCTGTTGGAACTGGACGTTGAAAAACTGCTTCCTTATACCTCTGTAAGAAAGATGTACCAGCCGGTTTACCGTTTCCCTCCCATGGTCAGGGATATTGCGTTGGTGACGGATGCAGGTATAACCCATCGCCAGATTATGGATATGGTCAAGGGCTACTCGCTGGTAACGGACGTGTCCATTTTCGATGTCTACTCAGGCGACCAGGTAGCCGCCGGAAAGAAGTCTCTGGCATACCGGATTACCTTCCAGTCGCCCGACCACACACTTACCGACAAAGAAGTGAACAAAGTGGAAAAACAAATCCTTGATAAATTGAGCAAAGAGCTTGGCATTATTTTAAGAGCATAACTTTCACTTCTGTAATGTTTTATTAACCCTCTTGACATGGACAGACCTCTTCATATATAATCAGATTATACTGAATTTTCTGAATTATCTTACCTATCTTTCCATTCTTTACCGGGGAGGTAAATACAATGGCTGATAAAAACGAAGAGTCCTGCTGCGCTGCTGAAAATCTGAATTGCTGCAAGGTCGAAGCTCTGGTCAGTGTCGATGAAAGAGGGCAAATGGTACTTCCCAAAGAACTTCGTGAAAAAGCAGGAATACGTGCCGGTGACAAACTGGCCGTTACAAGCTGGGAAAAAGATGGTAAAGTGTGCTGCATTTCACTTACGAAGGCTGAGGAGCTGACTGAAATGGTCAGGTCAATACTCGGACCCGTAATGAAGGATATATTGCAGTAATAAAAAATCGGAGGTGAATTAATGGAGGACAGTGAAATTAGAAAAGCTGTAAGGGAAAGGTACGGAGCTATTGCCGAACAGGTTAAGAGCGGTTCTGCTTCATCATGCTGCAATACCGGGAAATTATCCGATTCAACCGATAGCGTTTCGACTCAGACCGAAGAAAGCTGCTGCGGACCGCAGGAATCTTTTAGCAAGACAATCGGATACTCTGAAAAGGAGCTTAAGATAGTCCCGGAGGATTCCAATCTTGGACTTGGTTGCGGTAATCCGACTGCTCTAGCTTCCTTGAAAGAAGGTGAAACCGTTGTTGACCTCGGTTCAGGTGGTGGAATCGATTGTTTCCTGGCTACCGAAGCCGTTGGCAAATCCGGTAGGGTAATTGGTGTAGATATGACACCACAAATGATAGAACTTGCCAGACAAAATGCCGAGAAAGACGGCTATAAGAACGTGGAATTCAGACTCGGGGAAATCGAGAATTTACCTGTAGCGGATAATTCTGCAGACGTTATTATTTCGAATTGCGTAATAAACCTGTCTCCGGATAAAAATCGAGTTTTCAAGGAAGCCTGCCGGATATTAAAACCGGGTGGAAGAATAATGATATCAGATATGGTCCTGCTCAAGGTACTCCCCGAATCAATCATGAAATCAATCGAAGCGTACACCGGTTGTATCTCCGGCGCTCTGACAAAAGAGAAATACCTTGAAACGCTTCATAATGCGGGATTCGACGAAGTAGATATAGTATCCGAAACAACATTCGGAATCGATGGAATAGAATCAGCAGCCGCCAGTATCAACTTCCGAGCCGTGAAATCCGGATAGACTGTATTATAGAACCGGCAATAAAGCCCCGGCGATATAACATTCCGCCGGGGTTTTTTATACGATTATTCTCTATACGGATTATCTGTCTCTACGCAAGTCGACTGCCTCGAATCTCCCGGCCTTTATTTCTGTAATCAGTTCTGCGCTATTGCTGACATCTTTTTCAAAGTATGTTGCCGCAGTAGGCATATCTTCTGTAGAATGAGCGTCACTCCCGCCGGTACCGCTTAGTTCCAGTCTGCTGCACAATTCCATGGCGAACTCGTTTTCGGCATCGGACGACCTGCCGTTCATTACTTCAACGATATCTACGTATTGAAGGAACGACTGTTTTAAAAACCTCTCCATAGCTTCTTCGAAATCTCTGTTTTCGAAATACCTTCTCCTGGCTGGGTGCGCCAGAATCATTACACCGCCGGCTTCTTCGACTGTCTCTCTGAGTTTATACGGCATCCACAGTCCGTAGCTGTGTTCTTTCAGTCCGAATACGAGGAAATGAAAATCATCGGATGAAATCTCGACTCCCGGGAAAAGCGGGAAGTCGTATTCCTCACTCAGTCTTGCCAGAGAGTCCGTATCCCAGAAGGCACCGTGTTCGGTTACACACATCCCGTCGATGCCCGACTTCCTGGCATGCTCTATTATCTCCGGGAACTTGAGGTTACTGTCGTGTGACAATGGTGACGTATGTACGTGGAGGTCTATTATCAAGACTTATCAGCTTTCCCGCCGATAAGCTCTTTTATGCTCTGGACCGCGTATTTTACCTCGACCAGTTGAGACTCTTTTTCCGAACGCCATTTCAGCTCGATACTGTTCTTCTCCAGGCTGCGGGGGCTTACGGTAATCCTGAGAGGAATTCCGAGCAGGTCGGCATCATTGAACTTGACCCCGGGCGATTCCTCCCTGTCATCGAGCATTACTTCTATACCCTCTTCCGTTAAGTCCGCGTACAGTTTCTCGGAAATATTTTCCACTTCAGTATCTTCCCTGTAAAGCGGGCAGATATACACCTGGTAGGGAGCTATAGCAAGAGGCCAGATAATTCCCTTATCGTCATGGTTCTGTTCGACGACACCAGCCATGAGTCTTCCCAGACCTATACCGTAACAGCCCATAATTACGGGATTGCTTTCTCCGTCTTTATCTATATAATAGGCATCGAACGTTTCGCTGAACTGGGACAACAGCTTAAAAACATGTCCGATTTCTATACCCCGGCTGGAATTCAGCTTCTTTCCACATCTTATGCAGGTATCTCCTGCGTTGGCTTTGGCTATATCCGCTACGATATCGGTTTTAAAGTCACGCGGGTAGTTAACGTTTTTCAGGTGTGTTTCCGGTTTGTTCGCCCCGGCTACGAAGTTGGTCCCGGAGGTTACGGAATCATCGGCGACTATTTTTATCCCCTTTATCCCTAAGGGCGAAGCGGCTCCCGGTACGATTCCTGCTTCGATAACTTCGTCCTCGGTAGCCAACCGGAGG
>CAZIYN010000009.1:20166-20486 GCA_964543495.1 uncultured Dehalococcoidales bacterium
GTACATTTCAGAGCATTCTGAAGCTTCACCTCATTTACATCCAGGTCACCCCTTATTACGCCGAATACGAATTCTTCATCGGCAATATAGAAGACCGCTTTAAGAGTAGCACTTTCCGGAATATTGAAGAATCCGGCAACTTCCTCGATTGAGAACTTGTCCGGTGTGGCAACCTCCTCCACCGGCAGAGGCTCACCACCACCGACATCACCTTTCTTCATTTCCGCTTTTTCGGCGTTGGCGGCATAACCGCAGTCGCAGTATATTATTTCATCATCACCGTTTTCCATCTCCATCATAAACTCGCAGGAGTCTTTACC
>CAZIYN010000010.1:0-9991 GCA_964543495.1 uncultured Dehalococcoidales bacterium
GTCTACAGGTTGGAGATATCGATGAAATATGGAGTGTACAGGAGGCAGAAGTGAATTTAACGGACATGAGAACTGTTGTCAGGCGCGACCTGCACGACGAAGATGAGGACAACTACCGCTGGACCGACGATGAGCTCGACAGGCATATCGCCCATGCCGTAAAGGACTTCTCGGAGGCTATTCCCCGCGAGCAGAAGGCGGTCAAGGCAACTACCTCCGGCTCGCGGGAGATTGATATCTCATCTATAGCAGACCGTATTATGGTTGAAGCTGTCGAGTATCCAACAGAGCAGTTCCCGAGGAGGTACCAGCGTTTCAGTCTATGGGCAGATACACTGACACTTCTTGGAGATGAAGTCCCGGACGGTTCCAACGCGTATATTTACTATGGCAAACTACACACCCTGGACGGCTCCACCTCGACGATTCCTACCGTGTATGAGGACCTTGTTTCGCAGGGTGCCTGCGGGTATGCTGCCGTCGAATGGGCGGTTTACGGCGTGAACAGGGTAAATGTCGGCGGCACTTCAACAACAGAAGACTTTATGAAATGGGGAAGGGAGCAACTGAGCCGGTTCAGGCGGGAACTGAAAAGACTGGGGAGAACAAACCGGGCAAGGATTCGTACACTTTATAAACCGTACTATCCGGTCGTCTCCAGGACAACCGACTACGGACCATAAAGGAGAATAAGTGAGAGAACTGTCTTCAACATTGCTTGCAGCACAAAAAGAAGCTGCTCGTACTCCGTATGTGAAAGTTGAAGCGAAAAATAAAATCGCCGGAGTGGTAAAGCTGGACTGGGAAAGACTTTATGAGGGTGAAGAGGACGATTATTTTCACGGCGTCACAATGCCGGGTGACGGCTCACTGATAAGAGTCCGGCTGACTCCGCCCGGAGACGGTAGGAAGCTGTACAGACAGAGGGTTACAGCTCCCGGACCGGAGTCCGATTTCAGCTCCTGGACTTACACGAACCAGTACAACTGCATTGCCGTAGCGGCTGTTTCATGCGGCAGCGAGGTTTCTATATTATGGATAAATACCAGCCGACAAATAAACCGGATAAAGAGTACTGATTACGGGGCAAACTGGGGCAGTCCGGAGATAATCGATTATTCTCCAACCACGGTTATAAACGGACTTACCGCCGCTTATAAACCCAACGGCGACCTGGCAATCTTTTTCGCCGACGGAGAAGATATCTACGTTAAGAAGAACGTAAGCGGCGGCTGGCAGGCGAAGTCTGTCTGGGACAAGAGCACGGGTAACCTGGCGGGAGTGGCTGCTATTTACAGCGCCGACTGGAACCTTGCCGTTACCGGTGAGGATACCGACGGTAATTTCAAGCTGTGGAGTGTTATTTACGGCGATGGCGGCGATGTCTCATCCGGAGAATGGTCGGAGCTTGTGGAACTGGCTTCGGCACCGTCGGACGGTGATTTCGAGTACGGCCCGGTCTTTATAGACAAACCGGATGTTTATCGTTGTTTCTATATCGAGATATTTGCGGGTACAGAGGCGTACAACCGTCCTTTCTGGACCCATTCCGTGCCCGGTATAGATTTTATAGATAACCTGTGGCGGGAGCCGGTGCCCTTCGACCTTTCGAGTGAATACGGAACCGCTATCACTCATTACGGAGACTATTGCTGGCTGTCCACCCCGTATGGTGTCTGGCGTGCCATGCTGGCAGAAGTAAGTATCGACCTGTCCCCGGATGTTATTTCGTTGAGGCAGGAGGCAGTGCCCGGCAGGGGCAGGCTGATTGTGGAACTGAGAAACGATGACGGCAATTACAGCACTCTGCCTTCACCGCTAGCTTCAGGCTGCCAGCTGGATTTCAGTCCGGGCTATGTTACACCGGCGGGAAACGAATGCAGTCCCGGGCAGACTTTTACGCTGGAATCGTTCGAGTACGTGAACTCTAACGGTAGAGCAAGCCTGTTTCTCTACGCGAACGACGGGTGGGAGTGGATAAACGGCATGAGAGCAAGGCAACAGTCCCGCTGGAACAGGACCGCGAATGAGAAAAGCGTGAAGCAGATACTGGAGTTTATTGCTTCCAGGAACGGCCTGAAAACCGAGGTGAAATCCCAGTCATCAGTTATTACCGGGTATTATCCCGATTTCGCGGTGCTGCCGGACAGTCGAAGCGGTGCTGCTATCGATAGACTGATATCTTTCGTACCGGATGTGGTTTTTATAGAAGGAAGCCAGGTCTGCCTGGTAAATCCTGTATCCTCGGACAGCTCGCTCTATTCCTACGGGCAGACCCATCCGATAATCGAGGGGAGATATATACAGGGTGCCTGGGGAATGAACCGGGTGCAGGTGGAGGGTTACGACACGGGCAGTGAAGAGGCGATACTGGTGGATATTTACTCATGGAGTGAGATAGGCGGGATATACGACAGGACGGACAGGCTCGAAGATAGAAATATCGATACGGTGGCGAAGGCGGAGCAAAGGGGAGAGGCATATCTCAGGGAGGCGGAAATAGAATCGGGCGGTGGCAGTATCCGGGTGCCGGTGAACTGCGGTCAGCAGTTGTATGACGTAATTGACATAACCGATGACAAATCGGGTATGAATGAAGAAAAGAAGAGGGTCCTCGGGATGGTCCTTGTATATGAGCCTCGCCGCGGTATCTACGAACACAGACTGACTCTGGGAGCGGTATGACAATTCCACCTTTGAAAAAGGGGGAATAAGGGGGATTCTTAAATCCCTCTCTTTCTCCCTTTACTAAAGGGAGAAGTAATGAGAAAAGGGTGTTAAAAGGAGCGAAGCCCCTTTTAACACCTTATAAAGAGATATAAGAAGGAAAAGAAGATGAGCTTAAAAAAAGGAATATTAAAAAATTTCGATTCAGGTGATTATACTGCGACTGTCCGGTTATCCGGCAGTTATAAGGTCTATCTCGAGGACGTCGCCGTTGCCAGAAATATACCTTCATCCGAAATGACGGCGGGAATAAAAGTGGCGCTGGTACTTTTCGATGACAATAACGCCAGGGAAGCGGTGGTGGTGGCCGTCTATACTTAGAAGCCCGGTATATCTACGCTTGCTTGACGAACCTGTAGCCCATGCCGTGTTCGGTGACTATAATGTTCGGTGATTCTACGCTGTCGCCCAGTTTCTGTCGCAAGTGCTGGATGTGCACCCGGAGCAGGTCGCGGGCATCCGAGTAATTCTCTCCCCAGACCCTGGTAAGGAGGCTTTCGTGGGTGAGTAACCTTCCTTCGTTCCTTATCAGCATCTGGAGCAGCTTGTTCTCCGTGGAGGTAAGCTTCACAGGCTTGCCGTCTACCGTAACCTCGTTGCTGTTGAAGTCCACGGTTATTTTACCGCTGATATACGGGCGTTCTTCACCGGTGACAGAAGTACCTTCGGTCCTGCGTAATACAGCCTGCACTCGCGCCACCAGTTCGATGTGGCTGAAAGGCTTGGTGATATAATCATCGGCGCCCATTTCAAGACCCCTCGCCACGTCGGTGTCCTCTTTCCTCACCGTCAGCATTATCACCGGAACGCTAGAGAAGCGCCGTATCTCCTTCAACACTTCGAACCCTTCCATATCGGGAAGGCCTATGTCCAGAATAACCATGTCCGGGCTTTCCGATTCGACGAGTTCGAGTCCCTGAGTACCGGTCGGCGCCGATAGCAGGGTGGTGCCGCTCCAACGCAACTGGAAACAGAGGGAAACTACTTCTATAATTTCAGGAGAATCGTCAATTACTACTACTTTCAATTGCCGCCGCCGTGGGCAGGGAGAAGTAGAAACTGCTGCCCTGCCCGATTTTACTTTCCAACCAGATTTTGCCTCTGTGGAGCTCGACCAGGAATTTAGCTATTGCCAGTCCCAGACCGCCTTTCTCACGTTTTTCACCATCTTCAGGACCGGCATTCAGGCTGTTTTTGTTGCGTTTTACCTGGTAATAAGGTTCGAATATCCTGTCCTGCTCGTCGTCAGGGACTCCTATCCCCGTGTCACTCACCTGCACGATTAGATTCAGGCCTTCCTGGTTTACCGAGACCTTTATCTTCCCCTCCTCGGGCGTGAATTTGCTGGCGTTCGTCATCAGGGTAAGCAGGATTTGCTCAAGGTACTGCCTGTCCGCCCTGGCGGGAGATAAAGAGTCCGGTATATCCAGTGTCAGGACCTGTTTTTTACTCTGTACCGCCGGGTATATCTGGGTCGTGATATCCTGGATTATTTCCTTCATTATAACAGGCTCCGGGTGAAACCTGGTATTATCCGCAAGCAACTCTCCCGTTTCGGAAAGAAGAGAGAGTCTCTCATTTATACTTCGGGCATTCCTGGTAATGCTCTGGATGAGCCTTTCCAGCACGCTCTCTTCTTCAGGGTGGAGCTCGGCATCGAGGAGTTCTATGGAGACAATTATGGCGGTCAGCGAAGTTTTCAGCTCGTGCACCACGGCATCAACGAAATCCAGCCTGTCCTTCTTCTGGTCTGTCATAAACTCCTAGAAAACCCGCCTTTTCGCATCGTTGTCGGCACTTCGGCAAATTACTATTCATATTCTAATGATACCAGCTGGCAAATTCAACCTGCTGGCTGTCATTTTTATTCTTCTTTTCCGGTGCCTCTGGCGATGCTCTTAAGGATAGTGAGGATTCCGATAACGGCGCGCTGCATCTCTATCGGCTCCTGCGCCAGTACTCTGGCTACATACGGGTCAAGCCGGTCCTGCCCGTAAATCGGGCTTTTTTCAGCTACCATCGGTGATTGAGGAGACAGGTATCCGGCAAGCATGAAAAGTTCGTCCTCTTCAAAGCTCAGGGGCCTGGCTATTTTCTGCAGGATGTGAGCCGAGGGGAACCGTTCTCCTCTCTCCATACGTCCGAGGTGAGATGCCGATACTCCCGATTTAGCTGCCAGTTGTTGAAGCGTAAGGGAAAGCGCAATCCTCTGCTGCTTGAGTATTTCCCCGAGGTGATTGCTGTCCATACGCGAAATTATAATTCGCCAATTGGCAAATGTCAAACAGATATACTAATCAGATTGAATGCGTATTTATAACAACCCGGCGCAGGATGTATCTGGAAAAAGTACGACTGAAGCCTGTAACCATGCAGTTATCTTGACAGATGAGCCGAGTGTATCTAAAATGAGATTATTATCAGACCTGCCCGTGGTATTACTCTCACCGCGGGCGGATAAAAAAGGAGTTGATGTTAGTTGACTGGTGTGGTAGCTGGTGAAAACGAGAACTTTGAGAGTTTGCTGAAGCGTTTCAACAAGCGGGTGCAGCAGGCCGGTATTCTTTCCGAGATTCGTCACGGAGAATACTTCGAGAAACCCAGTGTAAAACGCAAGCGGAAAGAAGCGGCGAAGAAACGGAAGTCCGCAAGAGCATCATCAAAGTAAAGTTAATTAGAAGGTACGAGTGGAAGCAAACTTAATAGAGAAACTGAATGAAGACCTCAAGACTGCAATGAAGGGCGGGGACACGATGAGGCGTTCGGTTTTGAGGCTTGTAATATCAGCGATTAAGAACGCAGAAAAAGCAAAACAGGCTACTCTTGAGAACAGCGATATCCTGGGTATAATTTCCAAAGAAGCCAAGCAGCGTGAGGAAAGTATTGCGGCTTTCAAGGAAGGAAACCGCCAGGACCTTGTATCCAAGGAGGAAGCTGAGCTGGCGATTATCAAAGAGTACCTGCCGGAACAGATGTCGCGGGACGAGATTGTGGCGGAAGCCCGCAAAATTATCGAGGAAGTAGGAGCCCAGGGACAGCGTGATAAAGGCAAGGTTATGCCCAAGCTGGTTGCCGCTCTTAAAGGCAGAGCCGACGGGCGTGAGATAAACGAGGTCGTGACCGAACTGCTTTCTTCATAATTCGTAAAAGAATCACAATAGAAAGAGGGGCGAAAGCGCCCCTCTTTTATTTCCTTCATATCTCATCCGGTAAACTAGTACCGGCCGTATTTCTTCGCGGAGTCGACCATAGCTTTAACGTTTTCCACCTTGGCTTCCTGCATATAGTCCGTCGAGCATCTAAGGATAAAGCCGCCGTCCTTGCCGACCACCTGTATCAGTTTCTTGCAGTATTCTTCGACATCCTGGGTCGAACCGAGCTGCAGCAGCGATATGGGGACATTGCCCATCAGGCAGGCTTTACCGGCGAAGATTTCCTTCGCTCTGAAAATGTCCGTCTCGGCAAAACGGATACACAGGCTGCCTTTAGGGAAATCCGTAAAGTAGTGGAGCTGCTTATCACGCTTTCCTTCGAAGAACATAGTGACAACATCATATCCCAGCTTAAAGGTCTCATCCATTGCCTGTTGCCAGTTGGGCCAGACGAAGGTCTCGAACTGTTTCGGGGAGAGGAATTCATCGGATACCCTGTGAGGTTCTCCGGAATTGGTTACCGCCGGTTTTCCCTCTACGTGGACGGCGGGTACCGCTCTGGATATGCGGTATTCAAGGAACTTCTCCAGGGCGGCAATCAGTTTGTCCGGCTGGCGGAACATATCCATAACCACGCCTCGCCATGTCCTGAAGGTATTGGTGAAACCGGAGAAAGGCGGGTTCACACCGCCGAAGCCTCCGAGTCCCTGAGGAAATCCGAGTGCGTTCATATCTTTATTAAAGTCTCCCATCTCCCGGCTCCACTTTATCTCCGCTTCGCCGGCTTTTTTCATCGCTTTAAAGAGCTTTTCATACTCCGGTGTGGTGAACTGGGTGGTAATGGCTCTAAGGTTCATGCCGGTACCCATCAGGGGCGGGAGATTCGCCAGCGGCGCCAGCACTCCGAACACTCTTGGCAACCAGTACCGTATGATGAAATCGGAGGGGTCGGCGAGAAATATATCATACTCGTCGGCTTTCATATATTCGATTTCATTGGTCTGCATGGCGACGTTATCGGCTAGATTGTAGCCGGGCCAGCGCGAGTAGGTCGTATCGAGGGCTTCAAGGACAAGCCCGGACTCACCCATTGCCGTACCGAAAGCGTCCGGCTCAAGCTCCAGCAACATCTTCCTGTAGGCAGCTTTCCAGGCCGGAGCGTTATAATAGGCGGCGGAATAGGGTAGTCCGGCATACTTGCAGGCGAAAAAAGTCCCCCCGATTATCACGGGTACTCTATCCGGCACCTTTAGTTGTATGGCATCGTAGAGGCGTTTTTCTCTCTCTTTATATAATTCTTCCGGTGTCTTGCCGTGTTTCTTTTCGATTTCGTCTCTGAATTTCTTTTCTTCTTCCAGTTCCTTTTTACTTTTTTCGTACTCTGCCATCTCATTACCTCCGGTATCGGGGTGAATTATTGTAGAGAATTGTAGAAGTAATAGTGCTATCTAGTCAAGTTTGTTTGTGGGGTAATATTTTCTCTTCTCTTTTTTGATTATCCTCTCCCCCGGTTACGAAGCACCCCCGTTCGGCTGAGCTCACGACGAAGCCTCTCCTTGACAAGGCAAGGGGGTGCTTCAAAAGAGAATTCTTCCGCCTCCGTACTCTTCAAAGGAGCAAAGCTCCTTGACACAGGAGTTTGAAAGAGCTTTGTATCAGAAGTCATCATACCGACCTTGTATCAGGTATGAGGTATACTACAACCGGTATCCAGGTTGGAATAAGTAGGTGCGATTTCTGGATTCCAGCTTTCACTGGAATGACAGATGAAAGGTTAAGTAGTGATATTTGGAAGTTATAGTATTGAAGAAAGATGGGGTGTGAAGAGGGGAAGGGGGATGCAGGGGGATGGGGTTTTATAGATAGCAGTCACCTTATTGCGCTCACAGGCTTCCAGAGCCTATAATAAGCGTGTGGGAGTTAAAGTAATATGAGTCATCTGGAACATAAAAAAGAAGCCCCTGAGAGCGTTGGAGTGGCGCTGATTACCATCTCGGACAGCCGTACGGAGGAGACCGACGAATCGGGGAAGCTCCTTAAAGAGAAACTTACGGGAGCCGGGCACCGCATCGTCGGTTATGCCCTGATAAAGAACGACTCCGCGGCGATTAAGGAAACGGTCGGCGAGCTGCTGGAAGAGGAAGAGGTACAGGTGATAATCACCGGTGGCGGTACCGGACTGAGCCACCGCGATATTACGGTGGAAACAGTATCAGCGATGCTGGAAAAGAAACTGGACGGATTCGGCGAGTTATTCAGGTCGCTCTCATATCAGGAGATAGGCACCGCCGGAATGATGAGCCGGGCGGTAGCCGGAGTAATAGGGGGAAGAATCATTATCTGTATTCCCGGCTCACGAGGGGCTGCAGAACTTGCTGCGGATAAAATAATACTGCCCGAAATCGGGCATATGGTAAGGGAGGCGACACGTTGAAACCATTCGGAGCACTTATATCCTTCGAACAGGCAATCAAGGCAGTTATCGAGAGTATCGAGCCGATAACCAGAACGGAGGTCATCGGTATCGATGAAACCATCGGCAGGGTACTTGCCGAGGATATAGTCGCCACCCAGAATACTCCCCCGTTCGACCGTTCTGCGATGGACGGTTATGCCGTGAAAGCGGAAGACACGACGGGAGCCGGGCAGGACAGCCCCCGCATGCTGGAGATGGTCGGGGTAATTCATGCCGGAGATACTCCCGGTGTTTCTATCGGCTCCGGTCAATGCGTCCAGATTGCCACAGGGGGGATGATGCCCGAGGGCGCCGATGCCGTGGTGAAGGTTGAAGACACGGATGCCGAAGGTAAGAATATAAAAATTTATAGCGAAGTAGGATTTCATAAGGATGTCGGCGAAATGGGGGCCGATATCCGGGCCGGTGAGACCATCCTGAAGAGTGGTATTTATCTTGATGCAGGGAAGGTAGGCGTGCTGGCATCGCAGGGATTGGAGGAAGTAGAGGTATATGAAAAACCGAAGGTTGCCATAATGCCTTCCGGCGAGGAAGTGGTACCGCAGGGAAAAGAACTCAAGACGGGGCAGCTCTATGATATTAATTCTTATACACTGCAATCGGTCGTCAGTGAAAACGGCGGCATCCCGGTCAGGCCCGGCATAATCAAGGACAACAAAGATGATATCAGAGCAAAGATAGCGGAAGGGCTGAAAAACGATTTAATAGTTATCTCCGGCGGCTCTTCCGCAGGAGAGAAAGACTATATAGCGGAAGTCGTCGAAGAGAGGGGCGTTATCCTGTTTCACGGCGTCCGGATAAAACCCGGCAAGCCGACGATGTTTGCCGTTATAGAAGGAACACCGATATTCGGTATGCCCGGTTTTCCCACTTCCAGCCTGGTAAATTCTTATCTGTTCCTGGAGCCTGCATTGAGAAAGATGGCGCGTCTTCCAGAGAAAAAGACACGGAAAGTGCAGGCTGTCCTCAGTGAGAGGGCTAAAGGTACCAAGGGGAGACCGCAGTTCACAACGGTTAAAGTAGAGGGTGACAAAGCGATTCCTGTTTTCACGGAGTCCGGAGCAATAATGAGTATCGCCCGCGCGGACGGCTATATCCAGGTGGAAGCAGACAGCGTTATAGAAAAGGGCGAACAGGTTACAGTGACACTTTTCTAATTTCTTTACCCCCGAAGAGGTATTAAAGTGACAGATATATCAAATGTCAGTATATTGATAAATCCTGATATCACAGCCGACCAGCTATTTTCTTTCTATCAGCGAAACCATATCTGTGAAGAAGGCTATGGTAAAGCACGTGCCGCCGAACCCTTACGCAACAGCAGCCTTATAGTCGGAGCATTCGATGGCGATAAACTGGTGGGAATTGCACGGGCGATGTTCGATGGATTAAGCGCAGTTATTATGGAATTCTGCGTGGAACTGGAATATCAGGGTGAAAATCTTGAGTATGAAAATGGCTCTTTAATCGGTAAGGATGATTCCGGGCTGGGTAAAAGAATCGGTGAAATCCTTGTTAATGAACTTTTCAGGATAGGGGCAGATTTTATATCCTATGACATATTCGGAGGCTACGAGGAGAATTTTTTCCAATCTCTTGGTTTTGAGCATATTACAGGTCATGTAGCATATTATAT
>CAZIYN010000010.1:10001-20153 GCA_964543495.1 uncultured Dehalococcoidales bacterium
CTATATAACCAGGCGACGCATATAATCTGGATTATACAAAAGGGCTACTCTCTTTTATACGTCCCGCTCTTGCCGCCTTTTTTACTTTCGAGGCGGATTTCAGTAATTGTCATTCCGCGGTCTACCGCTTTAGCCATATCGTAGATTGTAAGAGCGGCGACGGAGGCGGCGACCATCGCTTCCATTTCGACCCCCGTTTTAGCGGTGTTCCTGGCGGTGGCGGTAATTCCGATGGAGTCTTTTCCGGAGAGGTCGAAATCGATAACAATCTCGTCTATCGGTATCGGGTGGCAGAGGGGGATTAAGTCCGGGGTCTTTTTAGCCGCCATAATACCGGCTGTCCTGGCGACAGCGAGCACATCTCCTTTTTTAAGGCTGGCGTTCTTTATCTGCTCCAGGGTTTCCGGTTTCATCATAACCCTGCCGCTGGCAACAGCTTCACGGCTGGTGACGTCTTTTTCTCCCACGTTGACCATCCTGGCTTCTCCACTTGAGTCCAGATGAGTTAGTTCGCTCATTTTCCTTACCCCCCTGTTTATATCTATTCCCACCCGCCGCCCTTAATGAAGCTTAAGAGGGGCTTTACCCCTCTTAACACCCCGATATTTGTCAGGGGCTTTAATGCTTAATTATATAGCATGATAGACGGATTTACTCTATTTCCTGTTACTTTTTGGATCAACCGCCTATCTGGCACATGGGGCGTCCGTCTGTTTCCGGAGCGATTTTTCCGTCCAGATTATGCTCTTTTCTCTTGAGGTTGACAGCTTTCTGGAGGAGTCGTTTAATCTCATCCGTATCCGCCCCGCTTCTTACGGCTTCCTTGAGGTTGACTTCTTCTTCCGCAAGAAGGCAGGGCCTGAGATTGCCGTCCGATGTCATGCGGAGTCGGTTGCAGGTACCGCAGAAGTGCTCCGTCATCGGCGTGATAAAACCAACAGTGCCTTTTGCGTCCGGGAAGCGGTAATACCGGGCGGGACCGTTGCCTTCCGGACCGATGTAAGGTTCCAGTTCTCCCAGGACCTGTATGGCTTCCCTGATTTCTTTTGTGGATACCATTGCGGTTACTCCGCCATTGGGAGTACTTATGGGCATATATTCGATGTACCTTATGTGCCATCCATCATTTATAGTCTTCCTGGCGAAGTCTACCAGTTCGTCATCATTAATACCTTTCAACGGGACTATATTTATTTTCACCGGTTCCAGTCCGGCTTTATGGGCGGTTTCGATTCCCGCGAGCACGTCTTTCAGCTTATCGTGACCGGTAATCTGCTTGAACCTCTCGCTTTTCAACGTGTCCAGACTTATGTTTACCCGTTTAAGTCCGGCCTTTTTCAGTTCCCCGGCGAATCTGGATAGCAGTATCCCGTTACTGGTGAGGGATAAATCGTCGATTCCTTCTATGCGGGCAATCATTCTAACCAGTTCGTGGAAATTGGGACGCATCAAAGGCTCGCCGCCGGTGAGCCTGATTTTATTGATACCCATTTCAGCCGCTGCCCGGATGATTTTTTCTATTTCTTCATATGACAGGATATCTTCATGTTTCAGGCGGGGCGTTTCACTTACCGAACAGTACATGCAGTTGAGATTGCAGTGGTCGGTGACCGAAATCCTGAAATAATTAATCTGACGCTGCCAGGAATCAAACAGACCCGGCGTGTTATTATTCATTATTCTTCATCTTTCCCGTTAAAAACGTTTATATCCGACGGTTCGAATTCGATGAATGCTTTCTGACCTTCCTTCGGCGCTATCTCGTTGAAAGAGCGGCGAAGGATAAGGCAGGTAAAATCCGGCGGTATGTTCAGGGTAACGTAGATAAGAATTCCGCGGTCTACCACCCGGGTTATCGTACCCTCAAGGCAGTTTCGCGCAGAGGAAGACGGGGGTGACGTGGAGAGCAGGATGTCCTCCGGACGTATCGAAGCCATCACGTCTCCCCTTAAGTCAGTATTCACCACCAGACCTACTCCGTTTATGGACAGCAATCCCTGTCCATCAGGACCGTCAGCTACTTTACCTTCGAAGATATTCCGTGCCATCAGGAACCGGGCAACGAACTCGGACTGCGGCCGGCGGAATATTTCCTCCGGTGTTCCCACCTGGAGTATCTCACCCTGCCTGATAACGGCGATGCGGTCGCCTAAAGCTATCGCTTCCTCGAAGTTGTGTGTAACGTGTACCGTGGTCAGTTCGAGGCGGTTATGCAGAGCCTTGAGGTCGTTCTCATAGTCCTCTTTCGTCTCCGAGTCGACAGCGCTCAGCGGCTCGTCGAGTATCAGGAGGTCAGGCTTTATTGCGATTGCCCTCGCCAGAGCTATTTTCTGGCTTTCACCTCCACTCAGAGACCAGGGCCTTTTGTCCAGGAGGTTCCCGATGCCGAGGAGTTCAATGGCATTATCGACTGCTTTTTCAATCTCCTTCTTGTCCCTGTTCTTCCACATAAGTCCGAAGGAAATGTTATCACGTACCGTAAGATGGCGGTATAATGCATAGTCCTGGTAGGCAAAACCGATTCTCCTGTTTTCCAGGTTGAGGTCACTCACATTCCTGTTGTTAATCCAGACTTCTCCACCGGTGACGGGAGTAAGTCCGGCTATAGATTCCAGAAGTACCGTCTTACCCGAGCCGGTGGGACCTAGCAGGACGAAATACTCGGCGTCCTTTACTTCAAGGTTGACATTTTTCAAGAAAAAGTTACCCAGTTGAACATTTAAATTTTTTACTTCCAGCATACCCGTTCCTCTACCCGGCTAACTATCGCCGTCCTTTTTTATCACATGGACTCCAGTGGCTTTGAAGCTGGTGAAGACCTGCTTCCCTTTCTCCAGCCCGAGTTCTCCTGCAGACCTGCTGGTTACAAGCACTATCAGCGGGAAACCGCAGTCGACGTTAATCCGGGTGAGAGCACCGGAGGAGACCGAACTCTTTATTTTACCAGTAAAGGAGTTCCTGGCGCTAGTAGAAGTCCGGGAGGTGGAGATGGTGATATCTTCCGGCCGGATGCAGGCACATACCTTTTCTCCCACGGGGAAGTCGGAGATTGCCTCTATGATACCGTCACCGGCCTTTATCGCCACCAGCGTGTCCTGGCCGGATACTATCTCTCCGTCAATCATATTTTCCACGCCTACGAACGAAGCGATTTCTTTGTTCCTGGGCGAGCTAAAGACATTTTGCCAGTCGCCGGTCTGCGAGATTTCTCCGTTAAGCAGGACCGCCACCCTGTCAGCCATGCGCTGTCCCTGTGACATATCGTGGGTGGCGAGGATGGTGGTTATATTATCACGGCGGATAAAGTCCGTCAGCAGTTCTTCTATGCGGATTGCCGTTACGGGGTCGAGATTGGCACCCGGTTCGTCCAGCAGCAGGATTTCAGGTCCGGTTATCAGGGCCCTGCTTATGGCGACTCTCTGCATTTCACCGCCGGAAAGGGTACGGGCATTCCTTTTTCTGTATGCGGAGAGGCCGACCATTTCTAGCATTGAATCTGTTTTTTCCCGTATATCCGTCTTACTCAACCCCCGCCATTTCAGGCCGATGGCAATGTTATCATAAACGTTCATATTGAATACCACCGGTTTCTGGAGGACGAAAGCCATCCGCCGGCGGGCTCCCAGTTGTATTCTCGCCGATTCACCGATATCGATGCCGTCAATCAGGATTTTCCCCGAAGACGGCTGGTCGAGAGTACTCAGTATACGGAGCAGGGTGGTCTTGCCGGTCCCGGTAGGCCCGATTATGGCAAAGACTTCTCCTTTATCAACCTTCAGGTCGATATTCTTCAGGATGTCCTGTTCATCGTATCTCTGGCACAGGTCCAGTGTTTCAATTACCGGCATAGCTACCTCTGCTGTATCCTGTTCAGTAAAATATTTGCTATAAGGGCGACAAATATCAGAATGATTGCCAGTGCTAATGAAAACTCTATCTCACCCTTGCCTGTCTCTAACGAGATAGCGGTGGTGAGAACCCGTGTAAAGCCTCTGATATTACCGCCAATCATCAGCGAGATGCCGACTTCCGATATCGCCCTGCCGAATCCCATAATGAATGCCGCCGTAACGGCAAACCTGGCTTCCTTGAGAATAAGGATGGAAATCTGAGGACCGCTGGCGCCGAGAGAAAGAGCGGTATCTATAAGCGCTCTGTCGATTCCGCTGAGTGCGGAAATGGTCAGCCCCAGAATTATCGGAATAATAAGCAGCATCTGGCCTATCACGATGGCAGCGGGAGTGAAAAGCAGTTCCAGTCCGCCGAAAGGTCCTGCCCGGGATAAAAATACGAAAACAAACAGACCGACGGCGACAGTCGGGATAAAGTACATTGTCTGGATAACGTTTACCAGTGCCCTTTTCCCCGGAAATTGTTGAAGTGGATAACGCTGGCAAGCGGAATACAGATTACAGACGCCAGTACCGCCGAGGTTATGGCAATCCTCAGCGACCTCCCGGCTATCTCCATCACTTCCGGGTCGAGGGTAATTATCAGTTCCAGGGCTTTTAGAAAACCCTGCCAGAGTTCTTCCAAGCTGTTTTATCCTGTTTTCTTTTATTCAGTTTAACGGTGAAGTCCCTTATCCGCAAGAGAACGAAGACTAGAATTTCCTCTTGGTTGGGTAGCTGCTTCCCCTCCCATGGCAAAGGGAGGGGAAGCGGAAAAGAGGAGGTGAGAAAAACGGGTCTATGCGTCCTACTCGGGTTCTGCACCGGCGCAGGGTGTGAATAACTGCATTCCGTATTGTTTAACTCCGTAATCACCGATTAGCTTCTGTATCTCCGACGAAGTGAGGAAGTCCACCAGGTTCCGAGCCATATCGGCTTTCTTAACCGAGACTTTTTCAGGATTTACCACAAGTGCAGAATAAACGTTGAGGAGTATATCGCCCTTGTCCACTATAGGGACCAGTTCTATCTGCCCTTTATACGAAAGGTATGTGCCCATATCAGTAAGGGTATAAGCTTCTTTCTCGCTTGCCATCGTCAGGGTGGGTCCCATACCGGTGCCTGCCTCTATGTACCACTCTCCGGCCGCCTGGACATCGGCGTATTCGTATCCGGCTCCCGCCCAGATTGCTTTTTCTTTGCCGTGCGTGCCGGAGTCGTCACCTCTCGATACGAAGGTTCCGCTGCCGGTATCCATCAATACCTTAAAAGCCTCTTCCGGTTCCATTCCTTTAATACCGGCCGGGTCGGATTCAGGGCCTACGATGAGGAAATAATTGTAAGCAAAAGGAACACGCTCTATCCCGTATCCTTCCTCCACGAATGCGTTTTCACGCGACTTCGAATGAACGGTAATAACGTCCACATCTCCCCGGGTTCCGTACTCGATTGCTTTACCGGTACCGGCGTACATAACGTCCAGCTCGATATCGTATTTTTCTTCGAACATCGGTTCCAGGTATCCCCAGAGACCGGTATCATAGAGACTGGTGGTAGTAGCTACTCTAAGCCTCGATTTCGGTAGCAGGGGAGAGGATGTATCCTGTTCTTCTACGACCGCTTCCTCTTCCGGCTCTTCTTCTGCTTCCGTTGTAGAGCAGCCGACTATGCCGGTAAGCGTTCCGGCAATAAGGATTACACATAGAATTCCATAAAATAATTTTTTCGGCATTTTCTCTCTTTCTTTTTACTTCATTATCAGCGGTCCTAAAAAAAAGCGCCTCAAAGGAGGCGCTCTGCAAAACATGGTAACAGCCATTTTAACCACTCTCCTTTCCAAATACGGGAGGTACAGGAGTTTTCCCCTGTGCCCTATCGGTTGCCTGCCATATCCCGATATAATCGGGACTTAGGCGCAGCAACTCGGAGAACCTTATTCGATTTTATATGTACACGACTGAATTCCAGCCAGAACCGATTATAGCAGACTGATAATACGGGAGTCAATCTCTCTCCGACTCAACCCGATTACCGCCGTGGATTTCTGCCTGATTTAGCCTTTCTATGCCAAGTTATAGTTTATTTAATGTCTTTTTCCTTTGTGAAAGCCTTGGTGCGCTTGGATACCTCATCGGCTTTCGCCAGCAGGTAAATCATAGCTCCCAGGCACAGCAGGAATATGCCGATTCCGATTGGTCCAGTCCAGAATAAAACCATCCACATATCCATCTTTCATCCTCCGTAACAGTCAGTACTTATTTATCTTTATGAGCTGCTTTATAACGCTGGCTTAGAGTTATATATTTTTTATACTCTTTTACCTGTCTCTTCTGTTCCGCCTTGTTCCAGCCGAGCATGGTCCCCATCTCAGAGGCTACGGTTTCCACGGCATCAGTTCCCTGGCAGGATATCAGACCGGTGGTGCAGCGGCGGAGCAGGAAATCGTTTACCGTTAGCGCTCCTTCTTCCTCCACGGCATGCCATATCTGACCGACGATATCGGGGGTGTGGGGGCAGATTGCTTCCGTCCCGCGTTCGTCCCTCCCGGCAATTTCCAGTACCCTGTACAGGCGTGAGCCGTAGAGATTGTGAAGGTGGGTGACGGTTTCCACGGGCAGTTTGCTGTCCTTTGCCGCCTGCTCAATCATCTTCTGCGGTACGACCGGCGCTCCCGGCAGCGGGATACGTCTTGTAGTACAGGCCGTGCTAACGCCGAGTCTCCTGCAAACGAGGTCGGTTACCTCTTCGGCGATTGCCCGGTAACCTGTAATTTTACCGCCGATTACCGATATATATCCTTTTATTCCGTCGATTTCTTCGTGGTCGACGAGTTTATGTCCGCGGGTAACATCGGAGGTGCTTCCTTCTTCGGAGCCAGCCAGGGCACGCAGTCCGGCGACGGAGTAATGGATTTCTTCCGTTTTCACATCCGGGAAAGCATGCCGAAGTTCCTCCATCAGGTAATCGACATCTTCGGAATCGGCATGGACGGTATCGGAATCGTCATCGTAATCGGTATCCGTAGTACCTACCAGAGAGTAACCTTCCCAGGGGATAACGAAGAAGAGCCTGCCGTCGCTCCGGGCGAAGAGGACCAGGGCGTTATTGCTGATTTTAGGCATCAGCAGGTGAATCCCCTTGGTACGGCGCATCATCGGCTTCGATTTAGTGCCGAGCCTATTATATACCAGGTCCATCCAGGGACCGGCGGCGTTTACCACCATTCTCGTATTAATCCGGTGGACTTCTCCCGAAAGAGTATCTTGTATCTGTACCTGCTGGTATCTGCCTTCCGTCTTCTCCGCACCTATCAGCATGGCGTGGTTGGCGACCGAAGCCCCGTGCTCTTCGGCACAGAGAACGTTCTCGATACAAAGCCTCTCGGTAAAGGCTATCTGGCAGTCATAATAACGATAGGAGCCAATCATATTTTCCAGTTTCAGGGACGGCTCCATTTCAAGCGTTTTCTTCCGAGAATAGTGGCGGTATCCGGGAAGAGACTTATCGAAGGAAAGAAGGTCGTAGAGCCGCATTCCGATAGCCAGTACTATACGTTCCTTATGGCTCATTATCGGTATCAGAAACTGGAGGGGACTGACAAGGTGGGGAGCTATTTTCAGGAGGACTTCTCTTTCCCTCATATCCATCCTGACCAGTCCGAACTCGAACTGGTTCAGGTAACGCAGTCCGCCGTGAATCAAGCGCGTAGACGCCGAGGTGGTACCATAAGCGAAGTCCTCTTTATCGATAAGCAGTGTTTTCAGTCCGCGCAGGGCGGCATCACGGGCGACACCGCAGCCGATGATACCCCCGCCGACTACTACAAGGTCGAACTCTTCTTCACTGAATGCCTTCAGGTCTCTTTTCATATAATCCTTTATACCGTATATGCTATTTCGATGAGTCCCGATTGTATCGAGACAGCGAAGCAGTCTCTAACAGTATTATCTATATAAATTGCCGCGTCCGCTATATGCGGACTCGCAATGACATATGGATTTAGCTCTGCGACCAGCCGCGGGCGCGTTCCACGGCACGTTTCCAGTCGGAATAGAGTGATTCTTTCATGTCCTCCGGCATCTCCGGTCCGTAGGTTTTACTCGAGCGCCACTTCTTGCCGATTTCTGCGGTGTCCTTCCAGTAGTCCACCGCCAGACCTGCCAGATAAGCGGCTCCGAGAGCTGTTGTTTCGGCTATGGACGCGACCTGTATAGGCATTCCCAGGATATCGGACTGGAACTGCATCAGGAACCCGTTGGCGGTGCCTCCGCCGTCCACGCGGAGTATTTCAACTTCGAGCCCGGCTTCGGCGCTCATTGTCTCGATGACGTCGCGCGCCTGGTAGGCGATAGACTCCAGCGTCGCCCGCGTTATGTGTCCTTTTGTGGTGCCCCTGGTGATACCCAGGATTGTGCCGCGAGCGTACATATCCCAGTGGGGGGCACCGAGTCCGGCGAGCGCAGGAACGAAGTAGATTCCGCCGTTATCGGCAACCGAGGTGGCGAGGCCTTCGCTCTCGGCTGCGGTGGCTATAATTCCCAGTCCGTCCCTGAGCCACTGGACGGCGGCCCCGGTAACGAAGATGCTTCCTTCCATTGCGTAATTCACTTTCCCATCCAGCCCCCAGGCAAGAGTCGTGACCAGGCCTTTCTCCGAACTGACGGGCCTGTCACCTGTATTAAGCAGAACAAAGGAACCCGTGCCGTAAGTGTTCTTTATCATTCCCGGTTCGTAGCATGCCTGGCCGAACAGGGCGGCCTGCTGGTCGCCGGCGATGCCTCCGATAGGTATCGAAGCGTTACCTAACAGACCGGGTGCCGTTTCTCCGTAAATCCGGCTGGAGGGCAGGACTTCGGGGAGTACGGTCTCCGGTATATTCAGTATATCCAGTATTTCTTTATCCCATTCCAGGGAGTGGATATTATAAAGCATGGTGCGGCAGGCGTTGCTGTAATCGGTTACGTGGGCGGTGCCGCCGGTAAGGTTCCAGAGAAGCCAGCTGTCCACCGTGCCGAAAAGAAGGTCGCCTTTTTCCGCCCTCTGCTGTCCGTCGGGGATATTATCCAGTAGCCAGCGTAGTTTGGTGGCTGAAAAATAGGCATCTATAATCAGCCCGGTTTTTTCCATAATCGGCTTGCTTAAGCCTTTTTCTTTGAGTTCCTCACACAGTGCGGCTGTCCGCCGGCACTGCCAGACGATAGCATTGAATACGGGCTTGCCGGTCCGGCGGTCCCAGAGAATCGTCGTCTCCCGCTGGTTGGTGATGCCGAGTCCCTTCACTTCTGAGGCAGTGACACCGGCTTTTTCAAGAGCTTCGCGGGCTACGGCGAGTGAACTTTCCCATAACTCGCCGGCGTCCTGTTCCACCCATCCCGGTTGGGGAAAGTACTGATGTATTTCACGGGCAGTGCCGGAAACTGCCTGCCCGTCTTTATTAAAGAGGAGGGAAGTGCTTCCCGTCGTCCCCTGGTCTATAGCCAGAATATAACCTTCGCTTGACATAATAAAAGCTGTTTTAATTATTTTTGACTTGGAATAGCATACCACGCAACAGGGGGGGCGGACAATAGTCTGATAACCCTGTAAATCCGTGTTGGCGACAGTGCATCGGCGGTCGATTTTTACCGCTTTTGCTTGAATAACGGGACTGTAAAATGTTAGTCTCAGAAAAGGGAAACAGATTAAAAATAGCTAATTTTCACAGGAGAGAGATTATTGACCGAGCTGATTAATGTGGTACTGCCGACTTTTATCGTTATATTTATAGGTTTTCTTTTCGGGAAACTGAAGAAGATAGATGTCACGGCAATCGTCGAGATGGTTATTTACGTGGGACTGCCCGCTCTTGTCCTGACCTCGATGCTGGAGAAGAAGATAGACCTGTTGAACGCAGCCAAGGTATGGGGCTCGGCGGTGATTATCATTCTAGGGTGTCTGGTAACAGCCTGGATAGTTTTCAAGATAATAAGACAGAAACATTCCGGGCTCTATGTTCCCATCTCGATAATGAACTCCGTTAACATTCCGTTCCCTATAATTTTCCTGGTCTATGGCGCCGAGGGGTTGTACGCGGCTACTCTTTTTATGATTCCGAGCGGGGTACTCGCGTATACAATGGGTGTTTATATAGCTTCCGGGAAGGACTGGAAGGGCAGTCTCAAGGAAGTATTTAAGATTCCGCCCATTTATGCCGCCGTGCTGGGTCTGCTGCTGAATATCTTCAATGTATCCGTCCCGGTGGTGATTATGCGTCCTCTGGATA
>CAZIYN010000011.1:0-11709 GCA_964543495.1 uncultured Dehalococcoidales bacterium
TTCTTTTGCCACCGCAACGTTCTCCTTTGCCAGCAAGGCGGCCCCGAGTGCTCCGCTCAGGAGTGGTTCCTCGGGGACAAAGACTTCCTGACCGAGTTTCTCTTTAATCGCCCTGGCAACCCCGATATTCTTAGCCACGCCTCCCGTAAATACCACATCCGGTTCCACTTTCAACCTGCGCACCATCGAAGTTACCCGGCTGGCGATAGCGTCGCACAGCCCGGCGACAATATCCTCGATTGCCTCTCCCTCCGAAAGCCTCGCCACCACCTCCTGCTGTCCGAAAACGGTGCAGGTATTGTTTATCAGGACCTTTTTTTTCGACTTCATCGAGATTTCGCCGAGGTCTTCAACCTTAAGTCCGAGAGCTTCCGAAAGCACCTCCAAGAACCTGCCGGTACCGGCGGCGCATTTGTCACTCATCACGAAATCCACGAGCTTCCCGTTTTTAATCTTCAAGCCTTTAGCGTCCTGCCCGCCGATATCGATTACCGTGCAGGCGGTGGGCAGGAATTTAATTATACCTCGGGCATGGCAGGTAAGCTCGGTAATTTGCTTATCGGCAAAGGGGACATTGATTCTTCCATATCCGGTAGCCACAACGTAATCGACATCATCGAACGAGATGTCCGCCTTTTTCAGCGCTTCTTCCATCACCTTGTTAGCCAGGCGGCGGTGTTCGGCACCCGTATGGCTGATTATATTCGATATCATATTCTCGCTGTCATCAATGATGACAACCTTCGTCATAGTCGAACCGATGTCGATTCCGGCAAAATAAATCCGAATCACCCCCTTTTTCCCCGCCGGTATTCAATTCTGTCCAAAACCGCTAGCCGATTACTTCCAGGAATCCCTGAATCCTGGTCCTTATCTGCGCCAGTGCGCCCTCGGTATTATCATGCTCGATGTATATACCGGGAATACCGATACCGCCGAGATAGTCCTTCACGGAAGGCACTTCATACCCGTGAGTATCACAGTATCTGACTGACTGGAGAACGACGCCGTCCACGTTCCAGTCTCTGATATATTCTCCCAGGTACCCGTACCTGTTTTTAAGGTCTTCACCGTAGTCCATCAAAGAGGCTCCTGCGTCCACTTCCCTGAAAGTACGCGGACACTTGAGGTCGACCAGGTAATGATATGCCAGACCGTCGAGTGGGTCGCCAGTTATCTCCACATCTTCGAAATAGGCTCTGCTGCCGACACACATATCGTCCATAACCACATAAGCATCCAGGCTCTCAATCATCTCTATGAGAGGAGTTTCGGCTATTACGGAACCCCAGATAAGCAGCCTGGCTTTTTTCTTTTGAGGTCCGTCTTTACGCTCCCTGACCTCATCGATAACTTCCTTAAGAAGCCTGTTGCCTTCATCTGCGGGAATACTCATAACAGCTACCATAGTCTGGAGGACTTCAGTCCCTGAAATGAGAGGAGGGTCCGGTTTCCTCAGGTCATAGAGCTCTCTGACAAGGGCTCTCTGCCGGTTATGCTGCCTGATAGCTTCTTTTATTTCCTCAGGAGATATCTTTTTACCTGTCAGGGTCTCCAGGCTTCTCTGGAAGTCGCGTATCTCATCCTTCTCGCGTTTTTGCGAAGCCTCGTGTGTGGTATGGGGAGTATCTATGAAAAAGGAGTAGGATGCACCAACGAAGTTATTCCACAGCTCATGCATCTGAGCGCCGACATCGCAGATGTGCGCCATTACCACTCCGTCCAGGAAATCGTACCTGCCCTTAAGCCCGATATCGAGCAAACTGCGGAGAAATGGACAGACGATTGACGGCATATAGGTATCGGCTTTCGTTATCGGCTCCTTCATATCGCCGAACATCCTGTAGGGGACAAGGTCGAAAGCCGTCAGCATCTCGATAACCGGGTAAAGGCATAAATAGCCGATTACTTTTTTGCCGGCCTTGCGTAATTCGACGGCACGCCTGGAACGTTCCTTGTATATGCTTCTGACTTCGGCCAGTCCCTTTGCCGCCATATCTACCACTCCATTCCCTTCTCTTTCCTTACTTTCCTGAAGTGGTCCATCGTTTCCTCGAACGCCTCCGCCCTCCTCAGGGTATCTTCGGGGTCGAACAGTGTCTGGTCGACAATATCCCCTTCGACGACAAGAGACGGTACGCTCCAGACGTTTTCCAGCCTGTACTGTGAAAGCAGCAAAGGAGCAGTGGTGCCGCGGCAGGTAAGCAATGTATGAAGCATTGCCCCGTCACACTGGAATTCCATCGCTTCCCGATAATACATACGGTTGGAATAACCTTTCTCTATAATTTCCTTCTTTACCTCTTCGGCTTCCGCAGGCTCAAACTCGGTCTCAATCTCCCAGGCAAGGCTCTTATTGCGATACCTGACAAGCTTCTCGACAGGGTCTTTTACCCGGCTCATGTCAATTGGCTCCGAGGGGTGATAATACTCCTCGGTAACGAAATTCCAGCCTTTCTCAGCCAGTCTATCGAAAAATCCGAGGCTGTGCCACGGCGGCAGCCCGATGAAGGTCATCCTGTACCTCTCCGGATAATTGATGCCCGAAACACCCTCTGCAATTCTTTCCTTCAGCTCATCACGCATCTGACCGTATAATTCAGCCACCTTCGCCGGATTGGTCGTCCTCAGGATAGAAGCGGTCATACTGCTCCAGAAATCCCGGGAATGCATCGGCCCCGGCCTGGCTTTACGCAGCTCGTTGACTTCCCACCACGCTTTATCCATCATCATCATGTTATCGACGTCTTCCTCGAATACAGACCAGTCGATTTTCTTACCGGTTATATTTTCAAGGAATTTGGCGAATTCCCTCAATTCCGCCACCATATAAGCGACTTCCCGTTCATATACGCCTTCCATCAGGCTTTCTCTGGTGCCGGGGCGTGGGTTTTCGAGGGTCCATACAGGCACGCCCAGATACCTTCCGAGTGCCTGGAACCATTTAAACCTGGCATCACAGGCCATCCCCGAAGCCAGCATAAACAGTGGCCTGGGCATTCCTCCGGACGGAGCCTCCGGCGGTATTTCTCCAAGTTCTGTCATCCTGGCAGTGTATCCGAAACAGTTCTGGGCATAACCGCACAGATGGTCGGGGAAACCTTCCGAGGTGGAACGCTCGAGGTAGTCCTGCGCCACTCCTTCGGAGGCGCATATCGTGCCGTAGTTCTCCGGATAAACGCTGTCGATACCGACTGCGTTCAGAAACGGGGCGCCGTAACCACCGTCGAGCATAGCCCAGACGATAGGCTTTCCCTCTTTCTGGGCTTCCAGACCGGCCTCATACATTTCGTCCACCAGCGCCCGGAGAGCATACATAGTTTTCATCCGGTTAATCGGCCGCTTTTTTTCTTCTGTCAAAGGAAATCCCTCCGGTTGAATCTGCCTGATTATATAAAAGGGAGTTTTTGTCTCTGTGAGTAAGGAAAATGAGACCCGATTTCATTCTATGTCCCGTATTTAAAGGTTGTCAAACATAATTGAATGAAAAACAGGGTAAAATACTTTCCGAAAAAACTTGACCTGAACAGGTGAATTTGATATGCTGCCCGTGGTATGAAAAGCTGGGTTGCGGCGATGGGTCTTACGGGGGTGGGGTTTTTCATTGCCGGGTCTATAATCGGCGGATTGCTTGGCGGTAAATGGCTGGACAATAAACTGAATACGGAGCCGGCTTTTTTAATCACGGGACTGGTCCTTGGAATAGCATTTGCTTTTTATGGTGTATATAACATGATAAAACCGATTATGGATAACATGAAAAAAGGAGACGGGTAAATAGTGCAGAGAAAGGGATGCCTGGGTTGTTCATTACCTCTAACTATCGGCATACTTGTTCTTGTTATTGCACTACTTGCTATCGGCCTTATCAGCGGAGCTCTGGGAAAGGCAATTGTCGGCGAAACTTCTCTTGCCGAAGCGGTCGCCATCGAGATACCCCACATCCAGCTCCCCGGTGAAGCACTTTTCCACGTAGGCAGTTTCCCGATTACGAATACCCTTATTACATCCTGGATAAGCATGATTGTCCTGGTAGCCCTCTCGTATGCGGTAACCCACCGCATCAAGCTCATCCCTTCCAGACTCCAGAGCCTGCTGGAATACGCAATCGAGTGGCTGCTGAACCTGTGCATAGACGTAGCCGGCGAGAAGAACGGGCGGCGTTTCTTCCCTATTATCGCCACTATTTTCCTTTTCGTGCTGATGAACGCCTGGATGAACCTTATCCCCGGCTACGGCTCCATACTTGCCCACGTCCATGGCCACGAAGTGCACCTCTTACGCGGCGCTAATACAGATATCAATTTCCCCCTGGCTGTTGCCCTGATATCTTTCGTATTCGTCCTTTACCATGGTTTCAGAGCTACCGGAGTCCATTTCCTGGAAGTATTTTTTAATTTCAAGCGGTTTTTCAGGGGTACAGGGAAGTTATTCACCGGAAAAGCAAAATCCGGATTCGGTGATATCGGCATGGGAGCAATCGACATTTTCGTCGGCTTTCTGGAACTGATAAGTTATATATTCCGTAACGTAAGCTTCACTTTCCGTCTTTTCGGCAATATGACCGGCGGCGAGGTCCTGATACTGGTGATGATATTCCTGGTACCGTGGGTGCTGGCAATTCCGTTCTATGGACTTGAACTGCTCGTTGGGACGATTCAGGCACTCGTTTTTGCCGGACTTACACTTGTATTCGCCGCTGTCGCCGTAACACCGCACGAGGCTGAGGAATAAAAAGAATAGTATTCACGGTAAATTAATTATAGAGAACTACATAAAACTATGAGGAGGACGAAGGAATAATGGATGCAGAAACAGTCAAGTTGCTGGCAGCCGGATTGGCTATGGGTCTCGGCGCAATAGGTCCCGGAATCGGAGTCGGGCTGGTTGCATTCGGAGCTTTACAGGCAATCGGACGCAACCCCGAAGCAAGAGGACCGATTATGACCAACATGATTTTAGGTATCGCTATGGCTGAGGCCGTAGCCATTTATGCACTGGTTGTTGCAGCCATCCTTATATTCGTAGCATAGACCGGCAGACAGGAGGTGTAATTGTGGAAGGACTTGGAATCAATCTGCCGTTACTGATTGCGCAGATAATCAATTTTCTGATTCTGCTCGGCCTGCTTTATCTGTTTGCATATAAACCTATCTTAAGGATGTTCGATGAACGTTCCAGCAAAATTAAAGAAAGCATGGAACTGACCGACTCCATTAAGGAACAGGCAGACAACGCCGAAGAAGAAGCTAAGAAACGAATCGCGGAAGCCGGCAGGGAAGGGCAGGAAATGATAGCCCGCGCCGTTAAAAGCGGCGAGGAAATCAGGCAGAAAGCTCAGGAAGACGCCAGACCCGAGGCTGAAGCCCTGATAGAGAAGGCACGTCAGGAAATTCAGCAGGAGCGTGATGAAGCTATCGTGGAACTGAGGAAGGAATTTACCGACCTGACGATAGAGGCAGCAGAGAAAGTAATAGAACAGGAACTGGACAAAGAAACACATAAGAAGTTGATTGACAAGGTGCTGGACGAAGCCGATTCTCTGAAATCGAGTTAGATTATCCGGCACCCGGAGAAAAAATGGCTGAAAATATATACGCTATAGAGCGTGCCCAGGAAATATTCAAGACAGCCCTTGAGAGTAATGAACTGAACAGGTGGCAGTCCAACCTGAGAAAAATAGCAAACCTGACCAGGGATGCCGCCCTCATGGCATTACTGGAAAATCCGGAAACCGCACTCGATGATAAGATTAAAGCGCTGTCCGAAAGGCTTGTCGGTATAGGCAAAGATACTCTGGAACTGGTCTCGGAGCTTCTGGCAAAGGGCAAACTGGGCGATATAGAGGAAATATACGAGGAGTACCAGAGGCTCGCGGACAACCAGCGCGGCATAGAAGGTACCGTTACCGCAGAGATAACAACCGCTATCACCCTCGATAATGAAGATAACTTAAGGATTGCCGAACGTCTTACATCGATAATCGGCAAACCGGTTGTATTAAAAACGAATGTCGACCCCGGTTTAATCGGCGGGATTATTATAAAGGTCGGCGATAAGCTTATCGACGGCAGTATTCGCACCAAACTGGCAGCCTTGAAGAGAGATATGGACAGAGCTGTAAAATAACCGACAATGCACGAGGTCCGGAAAGACCTCTTTATCCGGAAAGCGGAGGTAAACGAGATGACATCAAAAGGTCAGGATATCGCTTCTGCAATCAGGCAGCAGATTGAGCAATTCGGCATGGCTGTCACAACGATGGACGTGGGCACCATTACCGATATCGGCGACGGTATAGCCAGAATACGCGGTCTGACGGCAGCCAGATACAGCGAGCTTCTCAGATTTCCTAACGATGTTATGGGAATCGCCATGAACCTCGAGGAAAACGACGTTTCTGCGGTGATTTTCGGCGATTATACGAAACTCAAAGAAGGCGATGAAGTACAGTGTACGGGAAGAATTGCCGAAGTGCCTGTCGGAGAGTCGCTCGTAGGGAGGGTTGTCGACCCCCTGGGAAACCCTCTGGACGGCAAAGGACCCATCAGGAGCGATAATACCCGACCCATCGAGAGAGTCGCCCCGAACGTGGCCGTAAGGCAGTCCGTGAACACCCCTGTACAGACGGGTATAAAAGCGGTTGACAGCATGATACCAATCGGCCGCGGACAGAGAGAGTTAATCATCGGCGACCGCTCGACCGGCAAGACCGCCATATGCGTGGATACCATAATCAATCAGAAAGACGGCGACTTAATCTGCATATACGTGGCAATCGGACAGAAAGCCTCCAAGGTGGCACGACTGGTCGCCACGCTTGAGGAACACGGAGCTATGGAGCATACGGTCATCGTTGCGGCAAATGCATCCGAGTCCGTTGCCATGCAGTACATTGCTCCTTACTCGGGCTGCGCTATCGGCGAGGAATTTTTAGAGCGGAGCAAAGACGCTCTCGTGGTATATGACGACCTCTCCAAGCATGCCTGGGCGTACCGCCAGCTTTCACTCCTGCTTCGCCGCCCTCCGGGACGCGAAGCCTATCCGGGAGATGTATTTTACCTTCACAGCCGCCTCCTGGAAAGGGCTGCAAAATATGACGAAGAACACGGCGGCGGTTCCTTAACCGCTCTACCGATTATCGAGACTCAGGCGGGAGATATGTCCGCATACGTCCCCACAAACGTGATATCTATTACCGACGGACAGATGTACCTGGAATCCGACCTTTTCAATGCCGGACAGAGACCTGCGCTGAACGTAGGTCTATCCGTATCAAGGGTGGGCAGCAGCGCCCAGACCAAAGCGATGAAACAGGTAGCCGGCAGACTCAGACTGGAACTCGCCCAGTATCGAGCTCTGGCAGCATTTGCTCAGTTCGGCACTTCGGAACTCGACCAGGCAACCAGAGACCAGCTTGAGAGGGGCCGGCGGATTACCGAGATTCTGAAACAGGGCCAGTACGCTCCTATGGAGACGGAAAAGCAGGTAATGATTCTATACGCGGCTATCAACGGTTACCTCGATGATGTTGAAGTAGAACAACTGGCGGCCTTCGAGGCCGATTTCCACCAATATATGGAATCCAGCCATCCCGAGATAGGAGTCACGATAGGCAGGGAGAAAGATATAAGCGCCGAGACCGAAGAAGCCCTGAAAGCGTCCATTGAAGAATTCAAGAAGGGAAGAAGCTAGAATTGCTTCAAAGGTGGTGAAACCTCCGTAATAACAGGAAGGAAGATAAATAATGGCAGAAACTGAGGGAAAACAGGTTGCATATTGCGGGATCATCTGCACGGACTGCGGAGCTTATATCGCCACCAAAAAAAACGATGATACACTGCGTAAGCAAATGGCGGAAGAATGGTCCAAGAAATATAATCAACCGGTTAAAATCGAAGATGTCAATTGCGTAGGATGTATCTCCACCAGCGGCAAACACGTTGGTCACCCCAGCGTCTGTCCCATCAGGAAATGCGGGCAGGAAAAGGACGTCGTCAACTGCGCCTATTGCGATGAGTATGCTTGCGATGTACTTGGGAAATACTTCGCGATGGCGCCGGAGATGAAGGCTAATCTTGAAGAAATAAGAAAAGGACTGAAATAGAAAATGCCTGACATCAGGTTAATCCAGCGCCGGATACGCGGTGTCCAGAGTATCGTAAAAATCACCCGGGCTATGGAGATGATTGCCACCTCCAAGATGAGGAGGACTCAGGAGCGAGGACTTGCCGGACGCCCGTATTCTCAGAAAATCCGGGAAGTAATCGGCGACCTGTTCGCATTATCAAGCTCGGGAGAGGTACCTCACCCTTTACTCGACCGCCGTGAAGTATCCAGAATCGGACTGGTGCATATCACACCTGACCGGGGCCTGTGCGGCGGCCTTGTGGGTAATATCAACCGTGCCGCCGGTGCCTTTATCAGGGAACAGAACGTGCCGGTATCCGTTATCTGCGCAGGTCGGAAAGGCGCCGACTATATGAAAAAGACGGGCCACGACCTGGTGGCTGAGTTCACCTGGCTGGGTGATAATCCGGGTTTTATAGAAACTCTTCCGATTTCCAGGATTATTATCGACGATTATACGAACGGCAAAATAGATGCCGCATATATCAGCTATACGGAATTTATTTCCACCCTGTCGCAGAGACCGGCGATAATACCAATCATACCAATCGAGCCGGTTGATTTAACACCCGGGCAGATAGGAGATATCCTGTATGAACCGGGACCGGACGCGGTGCTCGAGGCATTGCTCCCCCGCTTCGTTGAAATGCAGATTTTCCATACCATTCTGGAAGCAATCGCCAGCGAGCAATCGGCAAGAATGGTGGCGATGCGTAACGCTACCGAAAACGCCGCCGAACTTACCGAAGATTTAACCCTGATGTACAATAAAGCACGCCAGGAATCGATTACCACGGAGCTTCTCGATATTACCGGCGGAGTTGAAGCCCTGTCTTAGGAAGAGGAGGTTACGTATGGGACAAGGAAAAGTAGTCCAGGTAATAGGAACAGTGGTGGATGTTCAGTTCCCCCCGAATGAACTGCCTGAACTTTTTAACGCTATAGAGATTGACGCGGAAGAAGGGAAAATGGTCCTGGAAGTCCAGGAACACATCGGCAACAACTGGGTACGCTGCCTGTCGTTTACTCCGACGGAAGGACTCAGCAGAAATGCTGTGGCAATCGATACCGGAGCTCCGCTCAGTGTCCCCGTCGGAAGAGCTACCCTCGGACGCCTCTTCAACGTTCTCGGAGAACCTCTGGACAATCTCGGAGAAATAAAGTCCGAAGAGCAGTGGCCGATACACCGTACTCCGCCTTCTCTGGAAGAACAGGAGACCACCACCGAGATACTTGAAACAGGGCTGAAAGTAATCGATCTTGTCGCCCCGTTCACCAAAGGCGGTAAAGTAGGCGCGTACGGAGGCGCCGGCGTGGGTAAAACAGTTATTATCCAGGAGCTTATCCGTAATATCGCAACCGAGCACGGCGGATTTTCGGTTTTTACCGGTATCGGAGAAAGGTCACGCGAGGGCAACGACCTCTGGTATGAAATGAGAGAGTCCGGCGTTATTGAAAAAACCGTACTCGCTTTCGGTCAGATGAACGAACCGCCGGCAGTACGCCTCCGGGTAGGACTTACCGGCCTGACCATGGCCGAATATTTCAGAGATGTCGAGCACCAGGATGTGTTGCTGTTTATCGATAATATTTACCGTTATACCCTTGCCGGAATGGAAGTCTCGGCCCTGCTGGGGCGGATGCCCTCGGCGGTCGGCTACCAGCCCACGCTGGCCACGGAAGTCGGCGAACTGGAAGAAAGAATCACCTCCACAAAGAAGGGTTCCATTACATCATTCCAGGCTATATACGTTCCGGCGGACGACTACACGGACCCCGGAGTAGCCACCACATTCGGCCATCTCGACGGAGTTGTCGCACTGGACAGGTCGATTATGGAACAGGGCCTTTACCCGGCTGTCGACCCGCTGACTTCCACATCACGGATACTCGACCCCAATATCGTCGGCGAAGAACATCATAACGTCGCCCGGGAAGTCCAGAGGGTCCTTCAGCGGTACAAAGACCTCCAGGACGTAATTGCTATCCTCGGTATCGAGGAACTCAGTGACGAAGATAAACTCATCGTTGCCCGCGCCCGGCGGATACAGAGATTCCTCTCCCAGCCGATGTTTGTCGCCGAAGTGTTCACCGGCAGACCGGGCAAGTACGTGCCGATAGCCGAAACGGTACGCGGTTTCAAGGAAATCCTCGAAGGCAAGCATGACGAACTTCCCGAGCAGGCTTTCTATATGGTAGGGACAATCGAGGAGGCTGTTGAACAGGCACAGACAATGAGGAGTACGGCGTAATGTCTCCTGTGAAGCTGGAAGTGGTTACCGCTGAAAGGCTCGTATATTCGGACGAGGTGGACATACTCATAGCCCCCGGTATTGAAGGAGAACTCGGTATTCTGCCCCACCACGAGCCTCTGATGACCATTCTTCAGGCGGGAGAAATGATGGCACGGAAGGGAAACGAAGAAATTTCCTGGGCGATATCCGGAGGTTTCCTGGAGGTCCAGCGCGAAAGGATTATCGTCCTTGCCGATACAGCTGAGAGAGATGATGAAATCGACCTGCAGAGAGCGGAAGAAGCGAAACGCCGTGCCGAGGAAAGACTGAGAGAAAAGACTTCCACATTAGATGCATCGCGAGCTGAAGCAGCCCTCCAGCGCTCACTGACACGACTCAAGGTAGGTCAGAGGCGGAGACGAAGAAGAGACGGACCGCCGACAATGTAGAGAAGGTCTACTTGACTACTTTCCGGTTCAGGTCAAGCAGTCCCTTAATCGGTTCTATAATAATACGTTTCTTCCGGCGGTCGACAGACTTCACAACATCATCCACGGCAGGTATCAGGATTTCACCCCCTTTACCTTTCACAACATAGATATCGTTGCCGGCTGTCGTGATGATTTCAGTCAGCTTCCCGAGTATTTCTTCCTCCGAGGTACGCACCTCGAGCCCGATAAGCTCAAAATGGTAATAGGCACCTTCAGGTAGCGACTGCAGCTGGCTGCCGTGAATCTCGATAAGTTCTCCCTTCAGCTTATCCGCTTCATCTGTATCATTCACCACGTCCAGCTTGATAATTACCTGACCTTTTCTCCACTCAACACTCTCAATCGTGGTTAACCGTCCATGCAAATAGACTCTAGAGGAAGGAGTAAAGCGCTGGGGAAAATCCGTCATAACCTGCACTCTGAGCTGACCCCTCGTACCCCATGAGGACAGTACTTTTCCGATGGTGATGAATTCAGGTTCCGATGACTTCATAATATCCAGAAAGGAGTGAACTGCAGAGCGTTATTATTCTATGGCGTAGAGACCGCCATCATATGAACCGATATATACGATACCGTCGGCTACGGTAGGAGAAGAGGAAATCATTTCACCCAGCTGCAGTTTCCACTGCATCTCGCCGGAATCGGCATCGACAGCATACAGATATCCGTCTTCACTGCCGACAATGACAGCCGAACCGGACATCACGGGTGACGACCTGACTGAGCCGCCGGTCGCGAATTTCCACTTAATCTCCTGACTATCTATATCCACGGCTATCAGGTATTTATCTGAACCGATGTATACGGAATCATCGGCGACCAGAGGAGATGAGTATGTGGCTCCTCTAGAT
>CAZIYN010000011.1:11719-18153 GCA_964543495.1 uncultured Dehalococcoidales bacterium
ATAGTCTCTGTCCCCAGATAAGTCCGGACTGGTCCGGAGGCTGCGGTATCCCGGGAAGTCCCATCAACCACATCTGGAGCCAGAAAGGCCTGATTTCGTGCTCCTGCAACCAGGTCCTTGCGGTGCCGTCGATAACATACATAAATCCGTTGTCGGTAGCCAGATAAGCTTTCCCGTCTTTAACTGCAGGAGTAGTGGATACCGAATAATGAGTCTTGAATCTGAGACGGCGCTGTCCGTTGGTTGCGTTAAGAGCGAAACAATAGCCATCACCGGAACCTAATAAAACGACTCCATCATATATCACCGGTGATGACCCGGAAGGGCTCCCGGTATTAAAACGCCAGAGTTCTTCTCCGGTATTGATATCCAGCGCATAAAGGTAGTAATCATCGGAGCGAATATACACTATTTCTTCAGTAATAGCCGGAGAGGCTTTAATCGGGTAAGCGGTATCGAACTTCCAGATTTCTTTTCCGTTATCAGCGTCCAGGGCATATAAAAAGCTGTCATTCGAGCCGAAATATACCACACCATCTACTACTGACGGAGAGGAATCGACCCAGCTTCCTGTTCTAAATGTCCACTTTTCGTCACCCGACTCGGCATCAAGAGCATATAAATTGTAGTCCTCGGAACCAAAATATACGGTGCCGTCAATTACCGCCGGAGATGAACGGACGGGAGCTTCTGTTTGATACACCCATTTTATTTTGCCCTCCGGGACAATTCCGGATGCCTCGATAGCCCCGCTATGGCTTAAATCACGACGGAACATCGACCAGTTGCCCGGTGAAGGTTCGGAACTGATAGAGCTTTCAGGCTGGACGATGATATCGGTAAAGTAGCAGAGAAAAGCGATAATGCCGCCTATTACGGCAATTGAAGCGATACAGGAAAATGCAACCTTAAATACCTTTTTCCGGCGGAGATTAGACTCTCTTTTCCTGTTTACTTTCTGGAGTTCTTCAGTAGTTATTTGAACATCCAGACTTATCATGGCCCCCCAGCAATGCTGGCAGAACCTTGTCCCGGCGGGATTTCCTCTATGGCATACAGGGCAGATAACCCAGCGTTCCTCATCTGACACAGATTCCATGTTCTCCTCCACCTATTTGGTATAAATAGTCCCTTCCAGCCAGATTACACTGGATTTCTGCTCGCTATTTTACGAGTTGATGGGTTATCTATTGTGGGTCGGAATAAGCACGCGCTTCAGTTTGTCAGACTGCCGTGAAATGACACTAGGTGATTTCGAGAATTGCCCTCGTGCCCGCTTT
Organism: uncultured Dehalococcoidales bacterium; assembly: GCA_964543495.1. Lineage (GTDB taxonomy): Bacteria > Chloroflexota > Dehalococcoidia > Dehalococcoidales > UBA2162 > CAYVOV01. The sequence continues at coordinate 13,000 of CAZIYN010000011.1, forward strand.
CGCTGCTTTTACTCTGACCAATGTTCGCATGGCTTCGGCTATTCTGCCTTGTTTGCCGATAACCCTTCCCTTATCGTCATCGGCGACCTGCAGTTTCAGCGTAATGCCCTGCTCGTTCTCCTCCTCAGTCACTACCACGTCATCAGGTGAGTTAACAATCGATCTGGCGATGTACTCTACTAGTTCTTTCATGATTTCTCCTTGATTGCTTTGAACTTATCTATGATACCTGCCTGTGATAGCAGTCTGACAACAGTAGCTGTTGGCTGGGCTCCCTTACTTAGCCAGTGCAGTGTTTTCTCTTCGTCGATAACCACAGTAGCCGGTTCTGTCAGAGGATTATAATGCCCGACAACGTTAATAAAAGCTCCGTCGCGCGGTGACCGGGAATCAGCTACCACTATACGGTAGCTCGGTCTGTTCTTGCTTCCCACTCGTCTTAATCTGATTTTTACCATTATAGTGTAATATTATGCGGGATAAATTCGCTGGCTGTCAATAGCAAGCACTACCCGAAACGTTTGTATTTGGTTAACACTTTTAGCGAATCGCCAATTAAGAATGAACGATACAGGAAAATTTGTAAAATGGTTATGTAATGGCTATAATCGGGGTGTGAAGGTAAAGAGTTTGCACGGCTGGCAGCTCAGCACCTCTCAGGCTAAGGAAATACAAAACCGACTGTCCGGACAGGTCTCGAGGCAGAACGAGGTTGATTCTCCCCGCTATATCGCCGGTGTCGATATATCCGTCGGCAGGTTCAGCAAGATGGCTTCCGGGGCCGTGGTCGTACTGGAACATCCCGGAATGACAGTTGTAGAAACACAGGTAGCTCGAGGTGAACTCGATTTCCCTTATATCCCGGGATTCCTTTCTTTCCGTGAAATGCCGCTCGCTATCGCGGCTTTCGAGATGCTCGGTATACTACCTGACCTGGTGATAGTTGACGGACAGGGTATCGCTCATCCCAGAAGACTCGGACTTGCCTCGCACCTCGGTCTTTTTCTGGATATACCGACAATCGGATGTGCCAAGTCCCTGTTGTGCGGCAGTCACAACGAGCCGGCAAACGAACCAGGCAACTACGCTGAAATACTGGACGGTGACGAAGTAATCGGGGCCGTGCTAAGAACAAAACCCAATGTAAAACCTGTTTACGTTTCGATAGGGCATAAAATCGACCTTGAGAACGCAATTCGCTGGGTACTGGAAAGCTGCCGGGGCTACCGCCTTCCGGAACCGACCCGCCACGCTCATCAGGCAGCAGGTACGGCTATGAAACAGTGAAATATCATCCAAAATACGTATTGAATTATTCGGAATCCCGTTCGATAATATATTAGCTGAGGTAAGAGAGGAACAATTGACACAGGATTCGAGAGACAAGCTGAGTGACCTCCAGACCAGGACTTCAATGGCACTGGTGCATCTTTGATATTGCCTCAAAAGAAAACCAGATAGCTCGAATTGAGAAACGGACCGCAGAACCGGATTTCTGGCTGGACCAGTCAAAAGCGCAGAACGTCATGAGGCAGCTTTCCACACTTAAAAAAACCGTTGAAAAATGGCGGGACCTCGAGAAAAAAATAGCCGATATCGCTGCGCTGAGTTCGCTGGCAGAAGAAGACGAAAATTTCCGCGAAGAGTATGAAGCTGAAATAGAAACGACAGCCTCGCTGCTTGACGATATGGAGTTCGAGACGGCTTTTTCAAGCGAGTATGATTCCAGGAATGCCATTCTCGCTATCCACGCCGGAGCCGGAGGCACCGAGTCACAGGACTGGGCGGAAATGCTATTAAGAATGTACCTCCGCTGGGCGGAACGCCGCAATTACCAGACGGAGATACTGGACACATCATCCGGAGACGAAGCCGGACTGAAGAGTGCTACCATCAGCATCAGTGGCGACTACGCGTTCGGTTATTTGAAATCGGAACACGGTGTTCACAGGCTGGTAAGGCTTTCTCCGTTCGATGCCGACCACGCCCGGCACACTTCTTTCGTACTGATAGAGGTCATGCCAGAAGCCGAAGATGATACCGAAATCAGTATCGAACCGGACGAACTGAAAGTGGAGACATTCAGGTCCAGCGGACCGGGCGGACAGCATATGCAGAAAACAAGCAGCGCCGTGAGGATAACCCACATACCCACGAAAACAACGGTTACCTGCCAGAGCGAACGTTCCCAGCACCAGAATAAAGACATAGCCATGAAGATTCTGCTGTCGCGCCTCCTGAACCTGGAAATGGATAAAAAGGCTGAAGAAAGGTCTAAACTGAAAGGTGAGCGTATTGCCGCCGGCTGGGGAAGTCAGATAAGAAGTTACGTCTTACATCCGTATAAAATGGTCAAGGACCACAGGACCGGTCACCAGACCAGCAATCCGGAGGCAGTCCTGGATGGTGACCTCGACGATTTCATAACAGCTTATCTGCGCTCGACTTTAGGTAAAGAAGAATAAGCATGAACCTCAGAATACCCGAAAACCTGATTATTGAAAGCCGCGTAATGAGGTTCATGCTTTATACCCTTTTCTGCCTGATTGTCGCTGACGGCCTGATTACCGAATTCCTCATCACCGGCGGACACGGAGTGGAAGCCAATCCATTCCTTCAGTTCTGGGTAAGTCAGAACCTGTTCCTGGCATTTAAAATATGCGGTGCTTTTCTGATTTCACTATTCCTCTGGGTGAAATACAATTCATTTCCCCGCCTGATATATACCTCTACGGCCATTTTCCTCACTTTCTATACGGTAGTTATCTTCTGGAACCTGTTTGTGTTTTTAACCGTCACGGTATAAGTAACATTTCCGGTTCAACGGTCACATTTATTACATACTTGCTAACTCTATTCCAAAATATTAAACTCTAGCTAATATGATAAAAAAAATCTGCATTACCGGTATATTTATCGCACTCTTTTTATGCCTGCTCCCGCTGACATATGCGGGTAACGCCGGTGCACAGTCCGTTACAACAGAGGTTATATCGTATAGCTCATCCGTGGAAACGGATTTCCCCCTAACTCTTCGCTTTAAAATTTCCGCAGAGAGTTCTGCCGACATCACGGACATCCGCCTGCGGTACAGTACGAATATCGAGAGTTTTGCTCCCGTAACCAGCGAGGCTTTCATCGAGTTCGAACCGGATACAGATGTAGATGAGGAGTGGTCGTGGGACATGAGGAAAACCGGCGGTCTGCCACCGGGAACTTCAATTAAATACAACTGGATTCTGAGAGACGCCGAAGGTAACAGCGTAGAAACCGAACCTGCCAGTATAAGGTTTAAAGATAACCGCTATGACTGGCAGACCGTAACCGAAGGCTACCTGACAATACACTGGTATGAAGGAAACCAGCTATTTGCCTCGGAGTTAATGGCATCCGCTCAGGAGGCACTCGGACGGCTGCAGCAGAATACAGGGGCTTTATTAAAGAAAGAGGCTGAAATATACGTGTACGCGGACAGCCGCGACCTTCAGGGAGCGATGGTCTTCCCGCAGGAATGGACGGGCGGAGTCGCCTTTACAAACTATAACATTATCGCTATCGGAATAGAGCCGTACAATATTGACTGGGGTAAAGGTGCGATAACTCACGAGCTTACCCACCTCGTCGTCGGGCAGATGGTCTTTAATCCATATAACGGTTTGCCCACCTGGCTGGAAGAAGGCCTGGCGATGTACAACGAAGGCTCTCTCAATATCGGATTTACCTCACGCCTTAAGAACGCGTTGGAAAATAACAGGTTGATTACTGTCCGCAGTCTTTCGAGTCCGTTTTCAACAGATACGGAGACTGCCTTCCTTTCCTATGCCCAGAGTTATAGTCTGGTAGAATACCTTATCAGGTCGTACGGACAGGAAAAAATGCTTGAAATGCTGATGACATTCAGTCGGGGCAGCAGCTATGACGGGGCGCTTGAAAGCGCCTATGGATTCAATACACAGGGACTCAATTCGTTGTGGCGGGACTACATTTCTGAGCAACATCAATCTGAGCTAACCACGGCAACCGTGATAATGAGGTAATAGCGGTGAAAAAATCATTTACCATTCATGATTTACCCGCATCGGAAAGGCCGAGAGAAAGACTTCAGAGATACGGTGTAGAAGCGTTATCGGCTCAGGAGATTCTGTCTCTGATTCTCGGACGGGGTATATCCGGAGAATCTGTAACGGTCACCGCCCAGCGACTTCTCAGCCGGTTCGGCAACATAAAAGGTATAGCGAGCGCCTCGCTTGAAGAACTGGCCCAAGTGAAAGGAATAGGTCCCGCAAAAGCATCCCAGATAAAGGCTTCTTTCGAGCTTGCCAACCGACTCGAAGGACACTCTGAATCGAACAAAAAGAAACTGGTCAAGACTCCTGAAGAAGTGGTAAGCTTGGTTAAGGTAAAGTTAAAAGACAAGAAGAAGGAGCATTTCCAGGTGCTGATGCTGGATACACGAAGTAAATTAATAAAAATGTCGGAGGTTTCAGTTGGAAGCCTGGATACCAGCGTCGTCCATCCCCGCGAAGTATTCAAGGAAGCTATCTCGGCAAGCGCCGCTTCGGTTATCTTTGTGCATAATCACCCTTCCGGCGATCCCTCTCCTTCGGAAGATGATATTAAACTGACCGAGCGATTATATCAGGCCGGAGAAGTAATAGGTATAGATGTCCTTGACCATATAATAATCGGCGATAACGAATATATCAGCCTGAAAAGAGAAGGACTGTTTTAAAAGAACATTCAGCATAAACTGACAGATTAATTGTTTGAAATAAATATTATCTAAATAATAAAGGACTTAAATAACAATGGCGGTATGCCCGAATTGCGGACAGAAAACAGACGGTGACTACTGCCAGTGGTGTAACTTCCCACTGCGTAGACGCAGCATGCCCGGACGCCGGAGAGTCTCGGAAGCCAAAAAGGCTACCGAGGTTGAAAAACAGGCCAGGAAGCAGGCTGAGATAGAAGCGAAGGAAAAAGCAAAACGCGACGCTGAGGAAGCTAAAAAAGCCGCCGAAGCTAAGAAGCTCGCCAAGATACAGGCAGAAAAGGAAGCTAAAGAAAAAGCCAAGCGCGACGCTGAAGAAGCTAAAAAGGCTGCCGAAGCCGAGAAGCTCGCCAAGATACAAGCCGAAAAAGAAGCCAGAGAAA